>JAFGEF010000085.1 GCA_016931715.1 Sedimentisphaerales bacterium | reverse complement strand
TGCTTTCGCGTAATGTATCTTGTCGCCGCACACAGCCACCGCAAGGTCGTCGCAGCAGTTCTCTCGTTCGCAGCGAATCTTGTGCGAAATCCACCATACGGCAGGGTGATAAAAGCCGAAAATCTCGACTATTGTTTGGAGTATGTTTACGAGATAGTCGTATCTTTTTATATGCGCAAGCTCATGTGCAAGAATTGCTTCAAGCTGTTCTGTCGTTAATCCCGTTAATGCGCTTGCGGGTAATAAAATTACAGGTTTCAGCCAGCCTACGACAGTTGGAATTTGAACAAGAGCAGATTCCAAAAGCTGGACAGCTTGAGTTACGCCAAGTTTTTGAGCCAACATTTTTAGCTTATCATTCAGCGAGGAATCGACCTGCTTTACCATTTTCTTTCGCAATTTTTGCAGTTGTGCGTAGCCGCCAAGGTGCCATATAGAAAGAGCAAATACGCCGAGCAGCCAGAGAGTGACAATAATCGAAAGTTTCGGTTCGAGAAAAGTTACCACTCGCTCTTTCCAGTCTAGGTGCCGCTCTTCGATTTCCAGTTCTGGCGGCGGCTGGATATAGACTGCCTCTGTTTGCCTGACAGGGGACATTTCAAACGCTGGTTCAATAGGCGGAGTTGTCATTTTGATAACAGGTGCGTCTTCGACCAAAGTGGGCGGCTGGTGGACTGTAATAAACTGCATTGTAATAAATGGCAGTGCGACAATAGCCAATAGAGCCATACATGAGGCGAGGTATCGCATGTTCGCGGAGAATCTCCGCAGTATCCTCAAAGCAGCAGCCAGAACGAGCGCAACCGCCGCTGCCTGCCAGATTAAATGCAATAATGACCAACCGATTTTTTGAACAACTTCACCTGACATGAAATTATCAATTGTGAACATGGTTATTCTCCCTCAAAGGTTTCGATAAGTTTTTTTATTCTGTCAAGTTCTTTTGATGAAACTTTTTTCGCAGAAAGCGCACGCATTACGAGTTTTTCCGCTGAACCTGCGAATGCCTTGTCTAACAGTTCGCCGACTAATTGTTTTTGTGCTTTCTCCTGAGTTACGCCGGGCTTATATACATGTTTGAATTGCGAATCGTCCCTTACGAGCAGCCCTTTTTCGACCATTATCTGCATGAGTTTGAGCGTTGTTGTATAGCCTGTATCTTCATCCCTGCTCATTATTTCATTTACCTGCCGCACTGTGCACGGGCCGTTGTTCCAGAGGATTCCAAGAATTGTCAGTTCCCTGTCTGTGGGGCGAAAATCCGTGTTTTTTGCCATTATAGGTCTCCTGTCAAGTAATTCTGTATAACAAAATCTTTATTATCTCATTGTATAAATCCTATATCGGATAAATAGTACGAAATCTTTCGTATAAGTCAACGAAAAAATTCGTAATTTTGAAAATATTTTTATAGCGGCGAGCTTACCTGATAGAAGTGTAAATATGATGATGCCGGAAATGACTAAATTCAGGAACCAATTGCTTCAGGCGCATTAGTTCAGTTTAGACGCTTTATACATGAAAAATTTTAGAATTTGGATGTAAGGCTAAGACCTATTGTTCCGGATGAGCCTGTCATCTGATATTCGAGGTTTAAAGAAGTAAAAATATCGATATCAGCCTTAATTCCGGCCCAGCCTCCGAACGAAGAATCCCCTTCGATATCAACGCTTCCGGATTTTCCGATGAAGTGTCCTGTCTGGCCGCTGCTTGTTATATCGCCGTCAATCCATTGAAAAAGAGGTCCGCCGTAAAGTGAAACGCCGAAAGATAACTGGTATGACAAACCTCCTGCAAACTGAAGTATCATCATGTCTGTTTCGAGTTCTGTTTCGCCTGTACTTATAAATATCTCGTCTTTATACGCGGTATTTTCCAGTGTCCCTGTCATGTTGAGCCATGTAAGTTGACACATTACTCCTGCTTTAAGCAAAGCTCTTTCATATAAAGTTGCTTTTGTTCCTATCTGAAATGCGTGGCCCAAATCCCCGTCTCCATCAAATGTTTCATGTCTTATGCCGCTTAAATCTCCCCATTCTTCGTGTTCTTCTCTTTTGCCTCCGAAGTCTGTTTTTGCAAATCCCAGACCTGCGAATACTTCCCAGTTATTTTTGATGCCGTATCCTGCTTTACCGAGCAGCAGGTCGATTTTATAATCTTCAAGAGTGCCATCTGTAAAGTAGGCCATATTATCAATATTCGAGGTGATAAAGTCAACTTCCGAATGAGAGAAGTCTATCCCGCCGCTCAGCCAGCCTTTTCTGAGGTTTGATGCCGGCTGACCTATCGGAGCAATACCGAAGGTGACGGTGCTGCTCATGCACACGAATAAGATTGTAATATAGAATATTTTTCTTTTCATCTATGTCCCCCTTTTTATATAGGAGTCCGGCTTAGGAAAAGGAATACTATTCCTGTCCCTGTACCTATTCCTAATAAATAAACAATCCTCCTGATAAGAATCTCCTTTTCGATATAATATACCAAATTTAGCGGAGAAATTCAAGAAAAAAAGCCCTCGGCGCATAAAATCCATGAATAATGCCGAAGTTCCCATAAAACAGGCAAATCAAGTGTCTAAAGTGAGCTAAAGTATTTAAAGTGCCTAAAGTTATATAGTATTTTTTAATCAGGTTTTCGAGGTTTTAGTTTGCTCCATTCTGGAATTTGTGCCCGAATAATAAGTGATTCTTTTTGTCCACCTGTCAGTGTAGATTTATTAAAAGGATTGGCTGGATTAGCTCCTCCTGATAACATTATATCGTAAGAGAGATTGGACATATTGGAGAAAATAAACTCTCCTTTATCGTTTGTAGGTCCTTCAGCTTCAAGGCGCTCATATTGAACTTTGCCATTAATATCTTTTACATATAAAGCAATTACTTCGACACCGGGAATTGGCCAGCCTGTTTTATCGTCGATTACAATGCCTCCGGCACTCAATCCTTTCTCAAGTTGTATTACTACAGGTTCTTTAACGTTTGTTATTTCTTTAAGTACCGGTCGATATCCATCTCTGACGCTTACTTTTATAGAATATTGGCATGGACAATCGGGATTGACGTTTTTAATTGAGAATTTACCATTCTCATCGGGTCTGATTTCCTTAAGAGTGGTGCTCCATGAACCATCACCCATTTTTACAGAAACATTCAGTGCAACAAAATCCCTTGCGGGAGTTCCATCTATATCGATGAGTTGGCCGTTAAGAGTCACACCTTCGACGAGTTGAATATCTTTTTCAATGATAGGATTTTTCTGATTCAGCTGCATAGCTTTTGTAACTGAAAAAGCGTTTTGAGAATATGCGATAATTGCGTATTCAGCTTCTAAAGGTATTGGTGACGCATTGAATTTCCCTTTATCCATTCCGCCGCCGTGCAGGGCAGCGTTTATATCCTGTAACCGGTTTCCAAGGAATTCAGGTTTTTTAGTTACTATCAGTGACGCATGAGCATCTTCTATTACTTTGCCGCTTGAATCAAGAACTCGTCCATATATAGTTCCTGCTGGATGTACAGGTATTTTTAAGACATATGGTTCTGTTCCGGCTGGAATAATCACTTCAGAAATTCCTTCGAACCAGTAACCGACAGGTCTTTTTCCATTATAATAATCAATATTATAGTGGAATTTAGCTGGAACAGGAATTTCATAACGAGCCTGGCTATTAGTAATTTCCAGCCATTCCGGTATCATTCTCGTTGCTTCGGATTCACAATAGTCAATACGCACTCCACCTTCGAGAGCAGGGGAATTCTCAGGAGTAAGAAATTGGAGTACTACTTCACGTTTATCTTTATTTTCCGGTTTCAGTTCTATTAACATATCGTCCAAAGAATCTTTGTCAAGGTCAACGTGTTTTATTTCATTTGCAGCGTGGATTTCTACTTTTTGGCCGAGACATTCTTCGATTTCAAAATATCCGATGTCATCTTTAATTGTCACTCGAGCTTGTTTATATAAATCGGAATTTGAAGAATATCCATAGCTATAGTACTGAGTGTACGATACTGATAAAAATCCATTTCTGTCCATATCTAATCTTTCGAGTTCACCTGTGATTTTACCTCGTATGATTTTTTTCGGGCCAAGCTCGACTTTAAGATTCTTATCACCTGCGTTAATATCGCTAAGATACTGGCGACTGTATCCTTCCGCATAAATCATTATTAAATATTTACGATCAGAACGAAGTTTTGATAAAGTGAACATTCCATTCTCATCACTGATTGTATCAGGTTCGCCGGCAAAGCCAGTTTCATTAGTAGTGCTATTACCTGTCATGGACAGCATTGTTCTTACTTTAGCACCCTGAATCGGCTTACCCGTTTCTTTTGATAAAACTATACCTGTTGTAGCGGGCGATGATTTAAGTACTAATGTGGTAATGTTATTAGGCTCGAAATTGATTTCTCTATATTTCTCGATTTCAAATCCTTCTGATTCAATTGTTATGGAAGCTGTTCTGTTACTTGCATGTTCAATCGTGGCAATTCCATTGGAATCGGTGAACTGATAAATTGTACCTTGCATCGAGCCTCCAATTGGGTAACCTCCTGTAATTTTTGCTTCATCGACAGGATTGTTTTTTTCATCTACGATTTTAATTTTTGCTTTGAAACCGTCCTGTAATACGATTTCGATGTTTTCAATACTTCCTCCTGGTTCTGTATGAAATGGACCTGCAACAGCGTGGGCATACAACCAGTTTTGGACGGTAATATAAATATTGCCATATTGGATAGAACTATTAAATATTCCCTGTTCGAGAGACTGTCCCTGTCTGGAAAACGGAATCGTTGTATAAATTGAGTTATGTGGTTGTGAGATTAATAAGTTTAATCTTGTATCCTGAGGTAAAGGTTTACCATCCCATGTTTTTATTATACCTGAGATACTGATATTATCTTCAGGTCCGTATTCCCTGTCTTCTAATCCGTATTCTTTTGAAATTTCTGTGATTTTATCAATTCTCTCCTGAGGAGTGAGCAGTTTGCCCGCGAAAGCGACTGTTATATTTGTTCCCTGCCAGAGAGCTGCTAAGGTAGCAATAGATAGAACAAGAGTTATTGTCGCGATATGCCATGAGACTTTTAAGCTGGGGCGATGGTCGGAGCTTACGATTCTTTTTATTCGTTCTAACATGCCGCTGTTGTCGCTTTGTTTGCCGAATGCAATTGCTGTTTCGACTGTGTCTATGTCACGCTCTTTCATTTTTTGTGCCCATTGGATCAGGACCTCCGCGTACCTGATCCGCCGGCCAATAGATGCGATACCCGCGTTGTCGCAACAAACTTCGCGTTCAATTCTGATTTGTCTGCTAATCCACCATACGGCAGGATTGAAAAACAGGATTGCTTCGATAACCATCTGGCAGAAATTTATTAAATAATCGTATCTTCGTATATGTGCAAGCTCGTGTGCAAAGATAGCTTGTAGTGCTTCATCCGGCACACCTGTAATAAGCGAAACTGGTAAAAGAAGCAGGGGACTGAAAAATCCAATTACTCCAGGTACAGTGACATATTCACTGACCGCGACTTTTATTTTTCTTGTGATTCGCAGGTTTTTTCGCAACTTCTCAACTATTTCCAATATGCGCTTATCTTTCAACTGGTCGCATTGTACCTGCAATCTCGCTCCTCCGGCTATTATATAAATCGCTCGGAAAAGCATTATTAATACGCCCGTAAGCCATAAGCCAATAACAGGCGGCTTCCAGTTGAAACCTGTTGATATACTATGTATTTCTGTATGATTTGTTTTTGGTACATTGTTTTGAGACTCGGTCACAACTGCTTCTATTTGTGCAGATGATTCGTTCGTAACAGTATTTTTATGAATAGTAGGAGCAGGTTCGTAATTGAGAATAGACCATGTAAGCAGAAGGCAAACAAGAATAGAAGATAATGCAAGTAAAGAAGCAGTATAACGTGTATTCGCATTTTGAGCAGACCTGGACTTTAAATATAATAACAGCATTCCAGCGATAATCAGCCCTTGCCACAGGCTGTGTAAAAGAGCTAATAACAAATTCCCACACAATTCGCTTTCCAAAATCGTATTTAAATAACTCATTTATATTCTCCCTTTTTATTTGTGTTTGCCTCTTTAATTATTTCCTGAATCTGAGCCATTTCCTTGTCACTGATGGATGTTTCTGAAAGAAGTGCCTGCATCATGGCAGATGGTTTTCCTCCGAACACTTCGTTGAGCACTTTCTTCATGAACGGCTGTATGATTTTCTTCCTGTTTATAGCCGGTTTGTAAACATGAGCCGTACCTCGTGTTGAATGTTTGAGTAGTCCCTTTTTCTCCATTACCTGCATTACGGAAAGAATGGAGGTATATGCGCGTTTCTTGCCGTCGGGCATAGCTTCGAGAACTTCTCTTACAGTCAAATCTCCCTTATCCCAGAGAACCGACAATATCTGCATTTCCAAATCCGATGGTTTTACGTCTTTCATTTTCATTTTTGTTTCTCCTGACTATTATGTTAGTACTGTAAGTATAGTATATACTGTAAATGCAGTAGGTGTCTATAAGAAAATTTTAAAATATTTAAAAATGTCAAAAAAAGGCCGTTTTCAGCTTAATTATTGAGAAAATATTTTTAAAATTTATAAAAAAGGTATTGCTATGTTTCTATTTTATGATTTTATCAAGCTCAGTTAATGATAAATCCATGTTTGTAATTGCATGTTTCGAGTCAGTTAAAATCAGTCCCGGGAGCGATTCAGTTTCCCATGTGTATGGTTTTCGTTTGCTTTCATTAATAATTTCTGATAAAGGTTTGTTTTTAAGGATTCCGGTTTGGAATGGAATATTATTTTCCTTTATCCATTTTTCGAGTGCAGCCTGTTCAATTCCGGGAACATGAGCGGCTATCACGCATATATTTTTTTCTTTGAGCTTGTCTGCCTTCTGACTTAACTGGGTAATACAATTTCTTGACGGCCGCTGTTCCATATCCCATAAGCATAAAAGAATTCTTTTTCCTTCAAGTTCATCGGGCGGAAATTTTATATCGATATCTTCAAGAGGAAGTAGCTGACCAACTTTGATTTTCCTTGAGGGTAATTCAGGAAGCGTTCTTATTTCAATATTTATTTGCGGGTGGTTGGGAAGTATGTCTATAAGATTTTGTATCGCTTCGGGATCAATACTATTTGGTGTGATGATTCTCAGGTAAGACAGGTTCTCGAGTTTTTCCAGGTGCGATAGTCCTTTAGCTGTTATGTCGCCGCTTATTGTAAGTTGGGATAATTTGTTTAAAACAGAGATATACTTCAAGCCATCATCCGAAGTGTAAACATTGGTAAAGAATAGTCTGTCAAGAGAAGTGAGGTTTTTCAGCTTGGCTATACCTTCGCTGGTTACGATGCCGCGATTGTCGATTTCCAGTTGTCGAAGTTTGGGGAGTTTAGTAATGCAGTCAAGGTCATTGTTACAGAATACCGGTATCTTCAAATGTTCGAGGTTAGATAAATTTTCAATATTCAATATAGTATCATCCAATTCTATATCATCTGCATATCCGCCTGTGACATCAAGTGCAGTCAGGTTGGAAAGTGCATTAAGTTGATTCAATCCTGTTGTTGTAATTTTGGGAATCCATATCTCTAGGTTTTCAAGTGAATTTAATCCTTTCAGATTTGCTATTCCTTCGTTTGTAATATCTCTGCTATTGAAAAGCATCAGTTTCTTAAGATTTTTAAGTTGGCCTATAGGCTCTAAGTCATTATCTTTCAGGCTTCGGCTGCCAACATTTAAATATTCGAGATTTTCCAATTGAGTTAGATATTTAAGACCTGAGCCGGTAAAAGTATGATTGTTCGGTATAACAAGTGTTTTCAGGCTTTTTAAATTCGAAAGGTATTCCATGCCTTTGTCTGTGAATTGGCCGTAATATAGCTCGATTGATTCGAGCGAATCCATTTCTGACATATATAACAGACTGGTATCAGTAAGACCATTAAAGAAACAGGACGGTTTTTATTTTATAGACGTGTAAATATGTGATTTGTTACAATTATTTTCTGAAAAAAGAAAAAATTTTTACGGCGCATCAAAAAGCCTCTGCGATGATTACTGCAGAGGCTTTTGTTTTATATTTAATATACGTGGAAGTTATTCTTCTTCGGTTTTCTTTTTGGCGTATTGAGCGACAATTTGCTGCTGGACGTTTGGCGGGACTAACTCGTAATGGCTCAGAGTCATCGAGTAGCTTCCGCGGCCGCCTGTAACACTTTTCAACTGGCTGTTGTACTGTGCAACTTCCGAGAGCGGCACGAGCGCCTTAATTACAATCAAATTGCCCGGCAGGACGTCCTGTCCTGAAATTCTGCCTCTCTTGGATGCGAGGTCGCCTGTAATATCTCCGACGTTATCCGCGGGAACTGTTACTTCCATATCAACAATCGGCTCAAGCAGAACCGGTTTTGCTTTTTGCAGGGCATCGAGAAATGCGCCTTTTCCAGCGGCACGGAACGCAACTTCCTTCGAATCGACCGGGTGATATTTTCCATCAGTAATGGAAACTGTTACATCCTGCAAAGGGAAACCAGCAACAATGCCTGTCTGCATTACATCATGGATTCCTTTAAGAATAGCAGGCTCGAACTGGCCCGGTATTGAACCGCCGAAAATATCCCATTTATAATTCAGCGGCGGATCGGAATTGCGTTCAGACGGCTCTACACGGAGATAGACTTCGCCGAACTGGCCTGCACCGCCTGTTTGTTTCTTGTGCCTGTAATGACCTTCAGCTTTGAGGGTAATTGTCTCGCGATAGGGGATTTTCGGTTCTTTGGTATTTACGGAAAGCTTGAATCGATTGTGCATTTTTTCGAGCGTTACGCGCAGATGCAGGTCGCCGAGGCCGCTTGCTACAAGCTCATGTGTTTGCATATCTCTGCTTGTTTTGAAACAGGGGTCTTCTTCGCACAGCCTGTCTAAGGCTGTACCGATTTTCTGTTCATCTCCTCTCGAAGCAGGTTCCAGGGCAAGAGAATACATCGGCTGAGGAACCGGCGGCATCTCGAACTTGCCTGAAACTTTACCATCGTGTATAAGGTCGCCCATTTTTAATTCCTCGATTTTTGCAAGAGTAATAATATCACCTGCCAGGCCTTCCGGTATCTCTGCGTTTTCGGCGCCCTGTGATTTTAGAATATGTCCCGGTCGTACGCCTTTTTTCTCATCGTTGCATATCATGTTCGTATCCGACTTGAGCGTACCGCTGAAAATACGGATTGATGAGTATTTCATATTAGAGCGCGGATCGAATCCGATGCGAAATACCAGGCCTGCAAGAGGTCCGGCCGGATCGGCTTTTAAGACAGTTTCTTTATCGCCGTCTTTTAGTTTGGCAGGTTTTGCCTGAACCGGAGATGGTGAATATTTGACGATAATATCCAAAAATTCCTGGATTCCTATTTCTTTCCTTGCATTGGTGAAAACTATCGGAATTATGGTTCCTTTTTTGAGAGCTTCGACGAATACTGCGGAAATTTGTTCCTTTGAAATTTCTTCGGACGCAAGGTATTTCTCCATCAGCTCATCGTCTGCTTCAACAATACTCTCGATAAGTTCTGTATGAGCCTGAGCCGGATTCATTATCGTTGAATCGCCGGTCTGGTTGTCGATGCAGTCGATAATAGAGTTCCCATCTTTGCCCGGGAGATTTGCACAGCGGCATTGGGCGCCGAACGTTTCCTGGATATTTTTTATAAGCTCTTGAAATTCGACATTTTCGGCATCAATTTTGTTAATTACGATGATTTTTGGCATTTCTGCTTTATCTGCCAGTTCAAACAGCTTACGTGTGTTGGTTTCTACACCCGCTGTTGCACTAATTACGATAATTGCTGTTTCAGCGGCAGGGATTGATTTGATGGCAGGACCTATAAAATCAGGTGAGCCGGGTGTGTCGATGATGTTAATCAGTGTGTCAGAGAAATTTGTGTTGACTACAGACGATAAAATAGAATGCTGATGCTCCTTTTCCTCGTCGTAGTAGTCACAAACGCTCGTTTTGTCATCGACACTTCCTAAACGGTTGGTTTTGCCTGTTTTATGAAGTATTGCCTCTGCTAAAGAGGTTTTGCCGCTTCCGCCGTGTCCTAATAGGACAATATTACGAATCTTCTCAATATTGGCCACTTTTGAGCCTCCTGTAATACTATTTATACTTAATTTCAGATTACATTAAGATTAAACCCTAATTTATACAACATCATGGATATGCAGGACAAGGAATTTTTTCGGAATTTCATGCTTATTTAGTTCTTTTCCTTGACAAAACAGTAAATAATCTGGTATAAATAAAGGTATTGATTATTGTCCATTGTGCATTAAAATGTTGTTTTTCCGATGATTTGGGAAAGTAAATTCTTGTGTTTTTTGCCTTTTTGTAATTTAAACTTTTAGGAAGGAGGAAAATCATATTTCATTAATGAAATCCTGGGCAGGGGGTTTTGCTTAAAACTTAAAAAAGGCAGAAAATCAGCAAAAATTTTGTTTCAATGTCGAATTTAATCATTTTTTTGGAAGGAGTAGTGTTATGTATAGAAAATCAATCCTTTTAATGTTTCTATTAGTATCTCTTTTTATTTCATCAGCCAATTCCAAGAGTATAATTTGGGTTTCGGGAGATGTAGATGGAGATGATAATGGTTCTTATACAGATGATTGGCAGGACTGGATTGACAAGCTTGAAGCCGAAGGATATACAGTCGATGTCAATCCCTTGTATTGGAACGAACTGACCCAAGATAAGGTTAATGAACTTAATGCTGCTGATTTAGTAATTATCAGTCGTGCAATTGATAGTAGTGTTATGTCAACCAATGATGCAGAAGTTACATTATGGAATTCAGTTACTACACCCATCTTAAACTGTAGTCCATATGTGCTAAGAAACACCCGCTGGAAATGGATCAACAACGGGGATGGAACGCTCCCAAATAATAATGGGGATCAGGGTTCACCTTTAATGCAGGTAATGGAACCATCGCATCCCATTTTTTGGGGAATAACACTGGGTGCAAATAACCAGGTTCAAGTTGTTAATCCTGATTTAGGTTCAGGCAATTGTTCGTTTATTAATACTGCTGATGTCGGCAATGGAACATTAATTGCAAAAACAGTAGGTGAGAACTGGGTATGGATAGCTGAATGGCAGGAAGGAGTTGAGTTTTATAATGGCGCTAATGCTTATGCTAATGGGCATAGAATGTCTTTCAGTGCCGGTGCACGTGAAGGAGCAGTTGGAGGTACAGACTCATATAAAGTTTCAGAATATAACTGGACAGATGAAGGCTGGAAGATTTATTTGAATGCTGTCAAGTATATGCTTGGCGAACTTGACTATAAAGCTTCTTCGCCCAATCCTAAAGACGAAGAGACAGATGTGGTAAGAAACGCAATCTTAAGCTGGAAAGCCGGGATTTCTGCTGATTCTCATAATGTTTATTTCGGCACTGATTTAGACGATGTTAATAACGCAACTATTTCAAGCCATGACAATGTTACATTGACTGAAAGCCTGGATGTAAATAACTTCGATCCTGGTACTCTCGAACTTGGTGTAACTTACTACTGGAGAGTTGATGAAGTCAATGCTCCTTCAAGCCCCGGTTCGTACAAAGGGCAGGTATGGCAATTCACAGTCGAACCTTATGCT
>JAFGEF010000084.1 GCA_016931715.1 Sedimentisphaerales bacterium | reverse complement strand
CGCCGAAGGAATTCGTCCGGATGCTGTTGCTGTCTATCTTGAAAAAACTGGTATTGAGTCACTCTATCAAAACGGCACATTTGCCTGCGATATTAACGCGGTTTTTCAAACTCTTGATGATGGAAGTATGGCTGGTGAAGCTTTAATCGCAAATGTTATTCTTCAGGACACTAATCAGCTATTCGGTCTGAAGGCTGTTGACATTCATGGAATATCTTTCGATCCAAATACAAAAAGAACAAGAATCGAAAATGTGGATATATCAGGCCAGCAGATTGCTCTCGAACGAAATGAAGACGGATTGCTCGATATTTTTGGATTCAGGCTTAAAGGCACAAAAGCAAATGAAAAAACGGGTGACAATTTATCGGCATCCTCCCAGCCGGTATCAGGAGATAAAGTTAATAATCCCGCTGATTCATTGCCGCTGATCGAAATCGGGCGTTTCTCATGGCATGATAATAAAGTTACGTTCACAGATAAGGCAGTGTCACCCGCGGAATCTTTTAATATAACTGATTTCGGTTTTGAATTGGGAAAATTTGTTCTGGATTTTAACCACGATGCGATTTCTCCAGCCACGCTGCGGGCATGGCTTCAATCGCCGGATATTGCTGAACAAATTGAAATGACCGGTTCGTTAACAGCCGGAAAATCTGGAATGTCACTTGGTTTGGAATTAATTGGAAGAGAATTGTCCGCAAGGAAAATCAATCCGTATCTGCGTGATTTTGGGATTGAAGCGGCAATAGCAAATGGCGGCTTACGAGCAGGTTTGGCCGGCGAACTTGATTGGTCAGAAGGCAATCTGAACGCCTCTGTAAATTTCCACGATGTAATAATGAGAGACAATGACGCAAATTTCGCTGCACTGAAAAGTATGGATGTTGAAAAAATCCAAATTAAGGATGGTAATATCAGTATTGAGAAAATCGAGATTGACCAGCCATACCTGGCTGTTAGTCGCGAACATACAGGTAATCTCAATGTCTCTGGAATCAGAATTCTACCCGTACAATCATCAGATATACAAAAAGAGTCTGCGTCTGATATGAAAAAAACAACACAAACAACATCAGGAGCAGGAATTAAAATAAATGATTTTAGTATCAATAACAGCCGAGTACTTTGGACTGATAATTTTGTAGAACCTGCAATATCACAAACGCTGATAACAAATGTAAATCTCCATAATTTTGCTTTTGGAGCGGAAGCACAGCCTTCTACAATAAAAATTGACGCCATGATTCCGGGCGTGGTTGGCAAAGCCGAACTTGCAGGTGACGTACAATTACAAATTTCTGAACAGACGGCGAATATGACAATAGACGTTACTGGAATTCAGACAGAGAATTTAGCTTCTTATTTTACTGGAGGCTTAAAACCAGTACTTGAAGAAGCCGCGTTGAAATTTCAATTAAACGCGGGAATCGGAAAACAGGAACCTGGCGGAAATAAGATTAACCTTGAAATCAGCAATTTCGATTACAGCAATAATTCGACACAGGAGCCTTTGGTAAAGTTTGCCACGGCTAAAGCTGTAATTGACAGAATTGATTCCAATGCTGGAATAGCCGCAATAAAAGAAGTTTCAATCAGCGGGCTGGAAACATCGGGGGAACAAAAAGCTGACGGTGTTTTCAGTATATTTGGGCTTGATTTTCAATCCGGAGATTCCGTTTCATCAGGTACTGAAAAAATTAAAAATGAAACAGCGGAAGTAAATGTTCCGGGACAAGTACAAAGTACAATAAAAGGCAGCACAGACAAACCGAGCAAGCCTCTTCAGCTTACGCTTGATACTCTTGATTTACAGCTTAATAAGTTCACTCTGAAAAACCAGACTGAGCCTGATTCAGAACCATTCATGGTGTCAGATTTTATAGTGCGTAATAATCAGCCAATAAAAATGTTCGAGGATGAATCTGACCCTAATTCAGTCGTTAGCATAGACATAACAGGGAAAGTTCAGCCGCTCATGGAGTCATTGGCTTTTAGGACAGAGCTGTCTCTTTTTACCGCTAAGCCGCGATTTATTGCCAATTTGGATTTAAAAGAAATCAATATTTCGCGATTAACAAGTATAATGCCTGATTTGGAAAAAATGATTGACTCAAACAGTCTCAGCAATAGCCTGTTCTCCGGCAGCGCAGACTTAACACTTGATATTGGCCGTGAAAATGTTTTAGGATTTGATTTCAGCAAGCCATTCGGTCTTGATTTAATTCTGAAGAATATTAAATATGCTGACAGCGATAAGGACGTGACATTGGCTGGTTTCGATGAGTTAAGTATTAACATTCCCAGACTGGATTTAACTAAAAAGAACATCTACGTTAAAGAGGTCGGTTTAGTGAATCCAAAGGGAATAATTTCAATGGAAAATGATGGATTGCATGTTCTCGGATTGACGTTAAAGACTTCCAAAGAAGATGTTAATAATGTTGAAGTTGCTAATGTGGGAAAAAATAAAACAGAGATTAACAATGAAGAAATACAGGATGTTAATGTACAAAAGCCTGAAATTCGCGTTGATCAGATTCTGGTGAATGGCATTGATTTTGTTTTTACTGACAAAACAAGTGAGCCGGTGATGAGCATTCCCTTAAAAGGTTTGGATTTCGAGCTTCGCGGCTTTGCAACAGCTGAAAATGCAGGACCAATCCGATTTAACGCTATGCTGACCTCCGGTGAAGTTTCTCTTCCAAGAAAAGGAAAAATAAAAACAGCAATTGATTCCAATAATCTCACTGTATCGCAACTGGGCCAGAATTCTGAAGGTCTGAATATGGAGCAGCGTATTCTGTTTCAGGAGCTTTCAGCAACAGGAAATCTGGTTCTGTATCCCAAACCTGAAGGCTGGGTAAAAGTTGGTCTTAGTGGTATGGAACTGGTTAACTTCAAGGGAGCCGCGGGTAAGGCTGGGATGACTCTGAATGATGGCGTGTTGGACACAAGTGTAGATTTGCGATTCAGGAAAGAAGGCACTTTATCAACAAAAACTCAAATTGTTTTTACTGATCTTTCGCTTACAGAACCGCCAGATGGATTTTTGCAGAAGCTTTTAGCTCTTCCTGTGTCACTCGATACTGTACTTTTTATTCTACAGGATTCGGGCGGTGCGATAAAGCTGCCTGTTTCATTTAAAATTGGTGAAAAAGGAATTTCAGGCGGACAGATTGCCAGTGCCGCTGTTGGCGCAACAGCGGCATTGATTGCAAATGCTGTAGCGAATTCACCTTTCCGTATTGCAGGAACACTTACAAGTGTTTTGGGAATAGAAGAAAAAGAACAGAAGGAACTGGACACTTTTGTTTTCCAATATACTCCAGGAGTAACAACTTTGTCCGATGAGCAATTACAAAAAGTTGAAACTTTAATAACACAGCTCAAGAAAGATAAAAAGCTAACTGCAACAATTCGACATGAATTGGGAGGCGGCGATATCGAATACGCAAATACTCTCATGAATCCTTCAAGCAGCAGTACAATTCAACTTGTGTCCAAACTGAAGCAGGATAAAACTGTTTTGTACATGGAACGAGATCGGCTTGCTTCTGAAACAAAGGCGGCATATGCCGCGGGTATATCTAACTGGACCGCGGAGAAAATTCAGCTTTTGCAGGAAACAGAAAGAAAAATCGGGCTTAAAGAAAGAGCTATTGATGATTTGCTTGAAAGAATAAGAGCAGGTTCGGCACATGCCGCGGGACGCAGAACAAGGGATGCAAGTCTTGCAATAGGTAAAGCCCGTTTGGAAGAAATTGCTGAAATCCTGTTAACAGGGGATATACAGGAAAAGCAGGAGCGTATTAGATTTATAACTCCTCGTTATAATGACACTCAAGGTGGAAGTGGGGGTACTATAAACATTATATTGCGTATGAGTAATGTGCCATAATCTTACAGGGAAATGTGTTCTAAAATGTATTTATCCAAGTTTTCGAGAGGGGATAACAGTTCAATTACAGCGATTAAATTCCAGAGACGCTATGAAGGATACAAGATTGATGATTTCATAGTCGAGTGCCAGAATGTACACAATGGTCAAAAAAGCAAATTACTGGCTCAAGTCAAACGTTCAATAAATATCACAAAGGGCGACAAAGAATTTCCTGAGGTTATGTCTGCTGCATGGAGCGATTTTAATAATTCAGAGATTTTCTCCCCTGATAATGATTGCATTGCATTGATAACAGGTCCATTATCGAAAACTGACGTGCAGCATGTCAGGCCTTTGCTTGATTGGGCCCGGCACAGTGCGAAAGCAGATGAATTCTTTCAAAAGGTTGGAACCCCTACCTTCAGCAGTGATGAAAAACGCGAGAAGCTTGCTGTTTTCAAATATCATTTGGAACAAGCTATTCAGGGCAAAAATCTCGAAGATGAAAAAGTATGGCAATTCCTAAAACGTTTTTATTTGATCGGATACGATTTTGATGCAACTTCTGGAAGTAATTTATCACTAATTCAGTCTATGCTGAAGATGAGCATTGTAGAAACTGCTTCATCTAATGATGTGTGGACCAAAATAGTTACAACTATTCAGGACTTTAATCCGAATGCCGGAACTATAACTATTGACACTTTGCCAAAAGAGATACGAGATGATTTCAAATCAGGCATTTCTATAACAAGATGTAGCTCCATTGACAAGCTTAAGGAGCATGGAGATTTAATTTTAAAAGGGATACGTGCACATATCGCAAACACTCATGTGAAACGTACCATTCATGTGGACAAGCTATCTGAAGAGGCTAATAATTGTAATTTTATAATCGTCACTGGTTCAAGAGGCTCAGGAAAATCTGCTGTCGTAAAAGAATTTGTTGAAATACATTGTAAAACTGACTCAATTTTCTGTCTTCGAACCGAGGATCTGAATAAGTCACATCTTGATGAGGTATTTACCGCAATTGGAATCCAAATTCACCTTTCAGAACTGTCTGCAAGATTTGCAATGATGCCTGAGAAATATCTTATTATAGAATCCTTGGAAAAACTGCTTGAATTGGATAATAGGACTGCTTTTTGCGACTTATTGGAATTTATAAAAGAAAGCAAAGAATGGACTGTTGTTGCTTCTTGCCGCGAATATGCTCTCCAGCAGGTATGTTCAACATATCTTCAATACCAAGGAGTTTCTCACAAGGTAATTAAAATCGAAGATTTTTCAGAAGATGAATTTAACGTACTGCTTACGGATAATCCTAAACTTTCCGTGATCGCCGCTAACAGTAAATTAAACAAATTGCTAAGAAATCCATTTCTGGCAGACATGGCTATTCGTGTCATAAATTCTGATACACAACCTAATGTAACTGATGAGATTTCATTAAAAAAAGCAGTCTGGCAAAGTGTGATTTGCAAAGAAAGCGAACGAACTGGAGGTATGCCTGCAAAGCGAGCTAATGTCTTTACGGAAATATCAGTCAGGCGCGCCAAGCAGATGGTTTATGAAATACCTGAAGATGGTTTTGCCCAAGATGTTGTGTATAAACTTGAAGAGGATGGGCTTTTATGTAGAAATGCAGAAAAAAAACTTGTCAGACCTGCACACGATGTTCTTGAAGACTGGGCAATAGAAGAATTCATTGACAAAATATATCAAGCCAACAGTACAGATCACACCAAATACTTCCAATTAATTGGCAATGAACCTTCAATTATACGGGCATTCAGATTCTGGTTGCATCAAAAATTAAACATCGCACAGGACTCCACCGGAGTTGGAAACTGGTGCATTAGTGTACTCGACAATATAACGATTCCAAAACACTGGCAGGATGAAATCATCATAGCAATTTTATCCGGTCAATGTACTGCTCATTTCTTGAACATCTTGCGGGGTAAGCTTTTAGAAAATCAAGGTAAGCTATTGAAAAGATTCTGCTTTTTGATGCGTCTGACATGCAAAATTTCCAACACAGAAGCTATTCAAAATATTCCCGATAACAAGGTTAAGCAGTATATGAGTTTTATGCTATATAAAACATGGGGGGATTGCTGGGTTGACGTAATCAGATTCCTTTATGAGAACAGAGATAATATTAATTATAAATCACTCCCGGAAATACTGGCAATTCTTGAAGATTATTCAAATTTAATCAACATCAACGATGAAAAGTTTCCAGAAGTAACCAAAGAAATGGGATTGTTAGCCCTGTTTCTGTTAGAAAAGGTAAAAGATGATTATCGTTCTGAGATGCAGCAAAGATTGCTCAAGATAATTATAAAAGCTGTTCCTATGATAGAGGAAGAATTTAACAATTTGCTTGAACGTGATGTATTTGGAAAAAGACATAGAGACCGACCACATTATGTCGAACATTTAGTAGATTATATCCTTGTAAGTTTAGATTCTATCATGCTATGCAAGTATTATCCTGATTTGGTAATACGGCTTGCTTGGCAAGAGTGGGTTTTAGAAAATGATAACAGCGAAAATCCTTTTGGTAGTTCTCGAATGGAGGTTGAAGAGTATTTTGGATTAAACCATAAATACGATTTAAGAGGATTTAATCCTGCAAGCGGATTAAAAGGGCCATTCTGGACTTTACTGAAATGGCATGAAACGAAGGGCTTGGATTTTATAATTAAACTCTGCAACTATGCCGCAGGGGAATATGCTAAATCACGGCTTGATGGCAACGGTGACTATCAAGTTGATATAATTTTTAATGATGGTACTGTTCATAAACAGTTTTGTTCTGGTCGGCTTTGGGGTGGGTATCGCGGCATCACAGTGCTTCCAGATATATTACAGTCAGCACTTAGTCAAACATAATTTCGGGTACTCGAACATAGGCAAATATAGCCAAAAACTAAGCATTAACCAGCAGGAGGTCTGGCTTGCATAGCTTCCGGAATTCTTCATATATATAGGTTTGACAACACTTACTGATGGAGTACGGTTATTACCGGAATCTTGTTTTCTTCTGGATCGCTGGATGTCGTCATACCCACATTGAAAGAACAGCTTTTGATTGTTTTCTTCACGATAAGTTGCAAACATATCTTAGGACAGGGTGCTCAGATTGGTGTTGATCGCCACAAATGATTCTGTAAGCTTCACACCATCGGATTAATTCCCAGCGTCTATGCCGGTGTCTATTTGTACTTACTAAGAGTGTACATTGATTCTGAAGCCAGTTTACATTCAGTCCACTTTCCTTATAGACACTCAAAAAACGCACATAAACCCAATGTTTACAACACATTATAGCCCGATGCAATACCTCTTAATCAGCGGGTCACAGGTTCGATTCCTGTATCGCCCATTTTATAAGTGCTTTATTATCAACCATATAAAAAATCATGAAAATAGAATAACAATTACAGTCACTAAATTATTTCCTAAATTTTAAAAAACATTTCGAGAAACTCCTTATAACATATATAATATTTCTGATTATTTTTTTTGTAAAATGTTTGTTTTTGTTATCATTAAAAATCTGGTTCTTTTTTATCTTTTGATGTTATTGATAACATTTTGAAAAAAGTCAATAATATCTATGCAATAGTCAACTTTTGGCATATATAATAAGTTTAGAAGCGGTTATAGTAAACATCCAGATATTAACATGTCAATAAGATACAGGTCTTAGCTGCTATGATTAACGATATGTATATTCCAGTCACACAAAAAACAGAAAATTATGGCAAGGGAATTTCTATTGTTAAAACACCTGATAAGGTTGTGAATTACAATGGGATACAAGGGAGGTTATTGGGTAAATAATTATCTTTTGTAAACCAGTGACAATAATAGGAAAATTAAGAAATAATATGGAGGTTAAATATGAAGCGATTTATTGTAATAAACTCAATCATTTGCCTGTTCGTCTATGGTCTGACAGGATGTTCGGACATCAAGTCATCGCTATTCGGCCGGTCATCTCAAAATGACATTTCAGGTACAAAAAGAAATTTGTCATCCGTATTATTCGATTCCAACTGGAGATTCTTAAAGGCGGATGCTCCCGGGGCAGAAGCCAAGGATTTCGATGATACTACCTGGCGGCTTCTTGGCCTGCCCCATGACTGGAGTATCGAGGACTTGCCGCCAGAAAGTAATAGTGCATCTCAGGCACCAGCACCTTCTCCGGCAACCGGCCGTCGCGGCCGGGGACGAGCTAATTTTCCAGCGGTCGGTCCGTTCTCGCCGCAAAGTCCCGGTGGTAAGGACACTGGCTACACAATTGGCGGAACTGGTTGGTATCGCAAGCACTTTGTACTGGATGAGGATACTCTCGGCAAGCATGTTGTAATTGAGTTTGACGGAATCTACATGGATTCTGATGTTTGGCTCAATGGTCACCATCTTGGCAACCATCCCTATGGCTACACTGCCTTTGCATACAATCTTACTGATTATTTGAATCCCCCCGGACAGGACAATGTAATTGCTGTTCGCGTGCGTAATCTTGGCAGGAACAGCCGCTGGTACACCGGTTCGGGTATCTATCGCCATGCAGCTCTTCGAGTAACTGATCCGCTGCGAGTCGGCCAATGGGGTGTTTACATTACAACCCCCGAGGTGACTAAGCAAAAAGCGGCCGTTAATGTGGTGACTACTATAGAGAACGGGCGAAGCGAGATTACGGATCTGACGTTGCGCGTTAAATTGCGAGGTCCAAAAGGTAAAACGTTACAGACCGGTGAAACCAAAACTAAAGTAACCGCTGGTGACCAGGTGAACATACCGCTTGCATTGGATATCAAGACCCCACCACTCTGGTCCACCGATTCACCTAAACTTTGTCAGGCTGAAGTGACGCTTCTGGTTGACGGCAAAGCGGTGGATACGGCCATTACGACTTTTGGCATCAGGGAAATCAAATTTTCTGTGGAAAACGGTTTTACGCTTAACGGCGAAACAGTAAAACTGCGAGGAGCGTGCCTGCATCATGACAATGGTCCGCTCGGTTCAGCGGCATTTGACCGTGCCGAGCAGCGCAAGGTTGAACTGATGAAGGCAAATGGTTATAACGCTATTCGAACCAGTCATAATCCGCCTTCAACTGTGTTACTTGACACTTGCGACCGACTGGGTATTCTCGTAATGGATGAAGCATTTGACTGCTGGGAAGAAGGCAAGAATCCCGACGACTACGGCAAATACTTCAATGAGTGGTGGCAGCGGGATTTGCAATCGATGATTCTGCGAGACCGAAATCACCCATGCGTTATCATGTGGAGCATCGGCAATGAGGTTCCCCAGCGTGTAAAAGAAGAAGGGTATGTTATCGAAAAGCAGTTATGCGATGAGGTTCGTCGCCTTGATCCAACGCGTCCTGTTACCGAAGCTATCTGTGCGCCATGGGATGGTCAGCGATGGCCAGCTACTGAGAAGGCTTTTTCGTTTCTTGATGTCGGCGGCTATAATTACCAGGTCGGTCAGTACGAGAGTGACCACGAAAAATTCCCAGACCGTATAATTGTTGGTACCGAGTCATATCCAAAGGAATTTGCTCAATACTGGCGCGGCGTGGAAAATAATTCTTACGTATTAGGCGATTTTGTCTGGACCGGTATGGATTACCTTGGTGAGGCGGGATTGGGTTCCGCTCGTGTCGGTAACGAGAGCGGCGAATATTTCAATGCTTTTTGCGGTGATTTGGATTTATGCGGTTTTAAGAAAGCCCAGTCCTATTATCGTGACGTAGTTTGGGATATCAGCTCAATAGAAATTTTCGTGCATCGTCCGATACCTGAAGGTCTCCGGGAATCCGTCAGTGCCTGGGGTTGGCCTGATGAACTGGCAAGCTGGACATGGCCCGGCAATGAAGGCAAGACGATGCAGGTCAACGTCTATTCGAAATGTGATTCGGTGCGTCTGGAGTTGAACGGCGAAGAAATCGCAACTAAACAAGTCGATGGCGGAAGATTCACTGCTCGCTTTGATGTTCCTTACACATCCGGTGAACTCAAAGCCATTGGTCTCACAGACGGAAAGGCCGTGGCCGCAAAAATACTGCGTACGGTCGGCCCGGCAAAGAAGATTAGGCTTACCGTCGATCGCAACACCATTGGAGCTGAGCGTGGTAACCTGGCGTACGTCACAGTAGAGATTACAGATGAATCCGGCAACGTTATGCCGGATGCTGCGGATATGGTGCATTTTAAGCTGACAGGTCCGGGCGAACTGGCCGCAGTCGGCAGCGGAGCACCCAACGTGATGGAGAGTTTCCAGCAGCCAAAACACTTTGCCTGGCATGGGCGATGTCTGGCCATCCTCCGTCCCAAAGGCGCTTCCGGCGAAATTACGCTAACAGCCGAATCCGAAGGTCTGAAACCAGCAACGATTGTTGTTAAAATGCGTTAACTAAGGACATTATCAATGCATTAAATACTTAAATATTCAAAAAAGGAGAAAAAGGAAAGTTCGAACAATGAACCGACAGCGAGAGATTGTTGGGTAATCACAAATGGTAATGTATGGTAAGATTATTGATGTTATATGGAGAAATTTATGACGCTTAAGAATGTAAATGGTAAATCCCCGTTCATGACAGTAAAAAAAGAAAAAAAGATGTCTCGCAGGTCATTTTTTATTCATACTGGAGTTGCTACAGCCGCCGTAGCAGCACTTGGCGGATTTGCAACAAATGATGATTACGAAGCTGTTTATGGAAATGTAAATACAAATTCACAGCCTTCCGCTTTGAGAATTACCGACATGCGTACGCAAGGCCATTTTATCAGGATAGATACCAATCAGGGGGTTTCCGGATATGGTGAGATTCGCGATAGCTCAAGCATTACTTATGCGCTAATGCTGAAAAGCCGCATCCTTGGCGAAAATCCGCTCAATGTCGATAAAATCTGGCGAAAGCTCAAACAGTATGGAGGCAATGGCCGACAGGGAGCGGGCCCGGCATCCATCGAAATGGCATGTTGGGACATAGCGGGAAAGGTATGGGGAGTTCCCTGCTGGCAAATGCTTGGCGGCCAGTTCAGAGATAAAATTCTTTTGTATGCAGACACTTCACAACAGCGCGATCCCGTTCGAATGGGAAATGCTCTGAAACGCCGCATTGAGAAAGGATACAAGTTTCTGAAAATGGATTTTGGTATTGATTTGCTTCGAGGTATTGAGGGAGTTATTACTGCGCCTCCAATTATCAATCCTTTCGATCAGTGGAACTTATACTCGATAAATGGAAATACTGAACATATGTTTACCGGCGTCAGGCTAACAGAAAAAGGGCTTGATATTATCGCAGACTGGTGTCAGCAAGTGCGTGATACTGTCGGCTGGGATATCCCAATCGCAACCGACCACTATGGACATATGATTCTGGAGGACCAGATAAAGTTTGCACAGAAACTCGACAAATTCAACTTCGCATGGTACGAGGATATGATTCCATGGCAGCATACTGATTTGCTGCTGAGGCTCAGGAATTCCTGTACAACACCAATTCTCACGGGTGAGGATATTTATACACTTGATAATTTCCGTGAGCTTATTGATAAACATGCAGTTTCAATGATACATCCTGATATCGCAACTGCAGGCGGAATGCTCGAGACCAAGAAAATCGGAGATTATGCCCAAGAGCATGGTATTGCAATGGCGATGCACATGGATGGCAGAGTAGTAACATGGTTCGCAAGTATTCATTGCGCCGCCGCTACAGAGAATTTTATTGTATTGGAACATCACGGCGCAGATGATGCGAATTATGAAGATGCTATCACAAATCTTGAAAAGCCAATCTTACAAACAGATGGTTTTGTTTATGTACCAAACGGCCCCGGTCTTGGAATAACCTTAAATGAAGAGGTAATGGGAATGCCCGGAATGAGAGGAAGGGGAAGACGCGGCGGGCCACAGCAACCAACTCGAACTTTCAATACACCAACAGACGAATGGAATAACGAACGCTCAGACGATCGTCTATGGAGCATGTATATTAAAGAAAATAAAGAAATTTAATATTACATTCAGAAACCAAGTATAAAAGGAGCCTAACAATGAAGATTATTAACAGTGTAATAATGGGAGTTTTCGGTCTCGTATCAGCCGCATATGCAACCAGGAAAAAGATTCTCAAAAAAATGTATATGTCTGAAATATTTCCCATAAGTCTGATGTTATCGGGAATTTTCATACTTACCTCATGCAGTTCTCTGAGTGGTGATGCGACTGGAAACAAACGCAGCGGCTCGGTGGAGAGTTTAGCCACAGGAGCTCGGCTCATGCTTCGTGATGATTGGCAAATACAAACTTCAAGCGGCCAGCCTGAAGGTGTAACTATATCGAAAGTTGGCTTCAATGCGAATGGGTGGTATCCCACGGTCATTCCGGCGTCAGTTTCTGGTGTTCTCGCAAAAGAAGGTGTGTATCCTGATCCATTCTTTAGTACGAATTTACGCGAGTGGCCGGGTATGGGTCGAGGTGGAATGCGAGGAGCAAGAAGATCTGGTGGCACACCACAGAACAATCCATTCTCTGTTGGCTGGTGGTTCCGTACCGAGTTCGACTTACCAGCGGAGATGGCAGGACAATCGATTATGTTGCATTTCGAGGGTATCAACTACCGCGCTGACGTCTGGCTCAATGGTGCGCGAATTGCAGACTCTAATCAGGTGGAAGGAGCCATGCGTCGTTTCGCTTTCGACATCACGAAAGATGTTCGACCGGGTGAAAGAAACGCGATCGCGTTGTTGATCCATGGACAGGGACCGCAGGATTTAGGGCACACGTGGGTGGATTGGGCTCCGATGCCGCCCGACAAAATGCAAGGCTTGTGGCGAGATGTTTTCGTTACAGCCAGCGGCACTTTGCGTATGCACGATCCTTTTGTACGCAGCCGCATATCTGACGATCTTACCTCTGCGGATTTGACTGTCTCAATGGACATTGAGAACACCAGCGACAAGCCGTTGACCGGAACCGTGGATGTCATACTCGATGGTGTAGTGACCACAATCCCGGTGAGCGTAGCTGGCGGCGCTACCCGGAAAGTTAGTTTCGACGGAATTGACCATCCCGGCCTGCACCTTAAGAAACCGCGATTATGGTGGCCTATAGGTTACGGCTCCCCGGAACTGTATAACCTGCATGTACGCGTGAACGTGAACAACAACATTTCGGACGAACAAACCATACGATTTGGCGTTCGTGAAGTGACCTCAGAGATAACATCGGACGGGTACCGTCTCTACTATATCAATCACCACCCCATCCTCATCCGCGGTGCAGGTTGGGCACGCAACCTGTTCTTCATGGAAACCGCCAAGCGTGAAGAGCAGGAAATACGCCTCGTCCGTGAAATGGGGCTTAACGCCGTGCGCTTTGAAGGCAAGATTGGTTCTGACCACTTGCTGGATCTTGCGGACGAGAATGGAATCTTCGTGCTTCCAGGCTTCTGCTGCTGCGACTATTGGGAGCAGTGGGGCAGTTGGAATGACGCGACCAAGACTTTGGCCGTGGCTTGTCTCCGTGACCAGCTTCTGTTATTGCGCAATCATCCGAGCACCCTTATGTTTTGGTACGCCAGTGATAAGTTCGCGCCGCCGGAGATTGAGCGCGAGTATCTTAAGGTCATAGACGAAACGCAATGGCCAAATCCTACAGTCGCCTCTGCGGGTTCTTATACAACGGAGGCCGGCCCGACCGGCGTCAAGATGCGTGGTCCCTATGATTATGAGCCGCCGGTGTACTGGTATGGCGACAAAGATGGCGCCGCGTTCGGCTTCTCAACAGAAATCGGGACTGGTAAAACTCTTCCAAGTGTCGAGGATATGCGTAAAATGCTTGGTGACGAGCATCTGTGGCCGCCTGATAGCGCATGGACACAACACAGCCAGGGGGGCGAATACACTCCCTTCACATATTTTGACGATGCAATTCGCGGGCGTTATGGCGAGGCTAACGATGTCAATGATTACGTGCGCAAAGCACAGCTAATCGCCTATGATAACGAGCGTGCTTTATACGAAGCCTATGGCCGGAACAAGTATAAGTCCACCGGTGTCATCAAGTGGATGTTGAACAACGCATGGCCAATGCTGGCCTGGCACTTATACGACTACTACCTTGAGGCCGGCAGCGGCTACTACGGAACCAAGAAGTCCCTCGAACCGATACACGTACAATATTCCTACGATGATCAATCGGTAGTTGTGGTTAACAGCACGCTTGCCCCATCAGCAAGTTTAACTATCCGTGCGTCCGTGATCAATATAGATGCTTCACAGCAGTGGTCGAAGTCGGCCGTCATTGACCTGCCGCCCGACGGCGTAGTACGCGCTTTCACTATCCCCGAGCTTGACAGCTTGTCCAAGACTTACTTTGTGTCACTTACAATCGAGGATAAAGCCGGTGTTATCATTAGCCGAAACTTCTATTGGCTCTCCACTGTCAAAGATGAACTCGATTGGGCCGCAAGAAAATGGTATATAACACCGACAAGCGTTCACGGTGACTTTACCGCACTTACGAATCTCCCGCCGGTGACACTTGATACAAAGACTGCCTTTGATCATGATGGCGCTGACGAACTCGCCGTCGTGACTCTCACGAATCCCGCCTCTTCAATAGCCTTTTTCGTGCGGTTGCGCGTTTTGCAGAAACCGGATGGTTCCGAGATATTGCCCTCCATGTGGAGCGACAACTACGTGTCGCTGCTGCCCGGTGAGACACGAACACTGACAGCCCGCTGGCGCTCCGACGACGCTCCAGACGCCATACCCACAGTTGTGGTGGACGGATGGAACGTAGTGCGCAAATAAGATTGTATTTCTCAAAGACGTTAAATAGGAGACATAAATGTTTATTAACAAGCTGCTCAACTTCATTTGTGACATCCGGGTCTTTCTGATTATATCCTCACTAATATTCTTCGTTTCAACTTCGGCAATTGCTGCTGAAAAAAACGTGCTCGAAGCGGAATCCGCTAAACTTGTCGGAGATGCGAATAAGGTCACTGACAGTGCGGCTTCGGGAAATAATCTCATCAGTCTGACCAGACCCGGCCAGGGTGTCAGGTTCACCGGCCTTCCGGCTACAAGTAAATTGGCGATTCGATATGCGTCAATGGGAGTAGGCACAATCAGTGTTATTGTTAACGACCAGCCTGCACGGAAAGTGAACGTGCATTCATCGGGTGCTCTAACCGGCTCCTTTCTCAATGCCATCATTGACATCGCAATTCCCGCCAACGCATCGCTGACTATCAGTCTGGCTGCCGATGATGTCCCGATTAACATCGATCGGATACTTGTGGGAAACGGTGATTTAGGACTGCCGCCGGATATCTGGAACCTGCCGCCGTTGAAAGTGGCTGACGGTCCATATTCGGCGGACTGGAAAGCATTGAGCCGGATTTATACAGTGCCCCAGTGGTGGCGTGATGCCAAGTTCGGCGCATGGGCTCACTGGGATCCTCAGTCCATGCCGGAGCAGGGCGACTGGTACGCACGCGGCATGTATATGCAGAACAATCAGCAATACAATTTCCATGTCAATCACTTCGGCCATCCCTCGGAGTATGGTTACAAGGACATCTGCAATAACTGGGTGATTGACCGATGGGATCCGAACGAATTGATGGATTTATACGTTGAAATGGGCGCTCGCTACTTCATGGCAATGGGTGTTCACCACGATAATTTCGATTGCTGGGACTCGGTATATCAGCCTTGGAATTCGGTGAATGTAGGTCCCAAGGTGGACGTTATCGGCACGTGGGAACAAGCCGCACGTCAGCATAATATTCGGTTCGGCATTGGTTTTCACCATTCACCCGGCCGCACCTGGGGCCAGTTCATGCCGGTACGTTACACAAGCGACAGGACAGGGCCGAAGCAGGGTGTACCTTATGATGCGCTTCAAACGATTCTTGATGGAAAAGGGAAATGGTGGGAAGGAATGGATCCGGTGGACCTTTATGGACCGGTTCACAACAACAGGGATCCGTTGTTTTCCCCCTTTGCCAACCAGTTTATGTGGCGGGTGGATGATGCTGTTTCCAAATACCATCCCGATGTGATTTACTTCGACGAGCACGCAGGTGATTCCCAGGTTGATCTTGGTGTGCGTATGGGACTGGGTTTTCTCGCTCCTCAATTAATCGCGAACTATTACAACAAATCTTTACAGTGGAACGACCGGAAGATGGACGTTGTTATCAATCTTAAAGGTGTGGGAGGGCGTTACAACAGCTTCCAAAACAGTCCTGAACTGCTTCCTTATGTTGACCGTTCACTGGTTAAGAGCACCGAGGCTATTATCGAACCTGAAATCATGGCCTGTTCATTTCAGACAGAAACTACCATAGCAGACTGGCACTATCGCACCGGACAGAGATACAAGGACGCTAAAGAGTTAGTCGGATTATTGATGGAGAATGTCTGCCGCAACGGAACTATGCTGTTAAACCTCACCCAGCACGGTCGCGGTGATCTTGATCCGGAAGTTATTCGTATTGCCAAAGACATCGGCGCCTGGCTGAAAGTCAATGGCGAAGCGGTGTACTCATCCCGCCCGTTTGAAGTTTATGGCGAGGAATCGGTTCGCTACACTCGCAACAATGGCAATGTCTATGCCACGCTTCAGAATTGGCAGGGCGGCCCGATTACTCTCAAAGCCCTGCACACCGGAGGTGCAACCGCAGGCAAAGTGTCAAAAGTTGAAATGCTTGGCTCCGATCTGAAGCTGACGTTTGTTCAGGATGACCAGGGTTTGATTATTATCCCAAGCGGATCGGCACAACCGCTGCCGGGAATCGAAAACCAGCAATTGGCATCAAGGTGCCGCGTTTTACGCATCACCCATGACAAAGGCTGGTTCAACGATGATGATCCGGGCGCAGCATATACCGGATGGACCCGCCGCTGTAATCTTGGCACCGGCGATTTCAACAATGACCTTACGATAAGTAATACCCCCGGTGATGTCTGGAGTTGCTCATTTGTCGGAAGCAGTGTTTCAGTTATTGCTCCGAAGGAAGCTGGAGCAGGAAAAATCGAAATTCAAATTGATGGGCAAACCCGTGCAACAGTGGATTTATCTATAACAGACGCACGTCAAGTCCAGCAGGAGGTGTTTGAAGTGAGCGGTTTGACTCCTGGTAAACATACCATTCAAATTATCAATCGCGGCCCCGGACCAGTTGCCATTGATGCAATAATCATCCAATGAAAGTTGCATTTAAATTGCCTATTATTGAATCTTTTTTGTTTTGAGGTTAAATAAATGAATATAAGAAAAAACAAGATTCTGTTATCAATAGTAATCATATTTTTTTGCAGCTCTTTAATGAACGCTCAGGAGTTATATGTCGGTGTGAATTATCATCCTCATGACGATAAGAACATCGAAAAGATTAAAACCGATATTGGGCTAATGAAAGCGGCAGGATTCAATGTTGTACGAATGGGTCATTTAGCCTGGGATAGTTATGAACCTTCGGAAGGAAAATTCGATTTTGAATGGTTCGATGATGTCATGGATATGATGAACGAAGCCGGTATTAAAGTTATTTTAGATATTGCCATTCGACCTGCACCAATCTGGCTGCATTACAAATATCCTTCAATTAGTATTATTGATGAAAATGGAAATGTCCTGTACCCGAATCATCGTTATATGGAAGATATTGGTGATCCTATGTACCAGAAGTATGCGCTGCGTTTTACCGATGCGATGACAAAACACTATGCCAACCATCCGGCATTGCTGGCATTTGGTATAGATAACGAATCGGGTGATGGACGAATTTCTTATTCCGAAACCGCAAGACAAAGATTCATTGCCTGGTTGAAAAATAAATATTCAAGTATCGATATTTTAAACAAAGCGTGGGCAACCCAACGCTGGTCACGCAGGATTAACCAATGGGATGAAATTGGTTTCCCGCCGGGAATAAACAGTAACGATGTCCCGGAAAAGATGCTCGATTTTCGTCTGTTTGTGTCTGATGAAATAAATCAGCTTCTTTTTAAGGTGCTCGATGTAGTTAATACAAATGCTCCCAAAGCCTTGACTAACACGAATGCATGGTATTTCAGTTCGCTGAAATATTTCGATTATGCTCCCATCGCTTATTCAGGAAAAATGACTCGTCAAGGTGAGGGATTTTATTCAGGAAATTCACTTACCACCAATTGGGGAGTTATGAACACCGCGTTTGGTGTCTCTCGTATTCAGTTTGAAAGTACTAATCCATTTTGGTGCAATGAATTTACCACAATGGCAGCCGTACCTAATTCAATTAGAAAATCCGCTTACGCCAGTTTGATGTATGGCAACCAGATGGTATGCGGCTGGACATGGCAAAGTATGTGGGCTGGAGAAGAACAGTATTTAATCGGAATGCTTGACTGGGACGGTGTGCCAAACCGCAAGTACGATGAATACAAGCAAATTGCCGCCGAATTTAAAAAGATTGAAAAATTCTTCCCGTATCAACTCAAGGCAGAAGTCGGATTGGCATTTTCGTTTCCCAGCCAGATTGCAAGCAATTCTTTTCCCGAGAAACATGAAAACCAGTTGCAAGCCTGCTGGGATCTATTTTATTGGCGTAACATGGATGCACGAATTGTGGAGATTAGCAGAAGTTCATTAAACTATAAATTATTATTCATTCCCGGTATTGCTGTAATGGATGATACAACTGCAACGAAAATTCGAGACTTTGTAAAAAATGGCGGAACAGTTGTTATGACCAGCAATTCAGCCATTGTGGGCACAAACGGACAAGTATTTGCGACTACCCGTCCGGGCATGTTAAGCGATGTATTTGGCATATGGCTGGGCAGCTATGAAGAAACAGAAACCATGAATGAAATTTCAAGAAAATCCTATAGGGGCAGAAGACTTGAATTTAACTACAAAGGAAGAGCCGTCAATGCAGAATCGGCAAGATTTGATATTATCGATCTCAAAGGTGCTGAAGTTCTTGGCCGCATTACCAGCCTGGATAAGGATTATCCAATAATGACTTCGAATAAATTTGGCAAAGGAAGGGCTATTTATGTCGGTCTCCCTGCAATTAGCAATGTACTTAATCCACTGCTCGATGAGCTTATCAATGAACTGGGCATCAAAAAAGGCCCTGATGTACCATCGAGTGTCATGGCCAGACAGATAGACAAAAATCATTTTTTATATCTGAACATAAGCGGCCAGCCAAAAGAAGTTCAAATAAAAGATAAATCAAGGAGTATTCTTTATGAAAAAGATTACAACGGCAATTTCACAATTGCACCATATGAACCAGAGTTTATTGAAATCGAATAAACGAAATAACATGATTCGATATTTTTTATGCGGATTTATCATTTGTATATGCTCAATTGGCTGCAGCCATGCACAGGTAAAAGCTCCTGCTCCTTACGGCCCGGTTCCGAACGAGAACCAATTGAGATGGCAGGAAATGGAGTTTTATGCTTTTATTCACTTCTCATTGAATACTTATACGGACCAGTCGTGGGGATATGGCAGCGAAGATGTCAACCTGTTTAATCCGAAGGATTTGGATTGTCGTCAGTGGGCACGAATCTGCAAAGAAGCCGGGATGACGGGTGTTATTCTTGTAGCCAAGCATCATTGTGGTTTTTGCGTTTGGCCTTCCAAATACACCGAGTATTCCGTAAAGAACTCTCCATGGCGCGACGGCAAGGGAGATTTGGTTCGCGAAATGGCTGATGCCTGTAAAGAGTACGGCCTGAAACTGGGTATCTATGTGTCACCATGGGACAGGAATCATCCTGAATACGGCAGACCTGAATATATTACATATTTCCGGAATCAACTAACCGAAGTGCTTACCAACTATGGCCAAATATTCGAAGTATGGTTCGATGGAGCAAATGGAGGAACCGGGTATTACGGCGGAGCAAATGGGAATCGCAGAATAGACCGTACAACATATTACGACTGGAGTAATACTTACAAGCTGATTCGCAAATTACAGCCGGATATTGTGATATGGAACGATGGTGGTGACAGAGCAGACCTCCGCTGGGTAGGAACCGAAGCAGGATATGTAGGTGAAACAAACTGGAGTTTATTAAATGCCAAAGGTGATGTCCCTTACAATATGCTGCATTATGGTGTGGAAAATGGTGATTCATGGGTGCCGGGTGAAGTCAATACATCCATCAGGCCGGAATGGTTCTATCATCCGAGTGAAGATACCAGGGTGAAAACGTTACCCATGCTTATGGATACTTACTATAATTCCGTTGGGCGCAATGCCACATTACTTCTTAATTTTCCGATCATGCCAAACGGTCTGATACATAAAAACGACGAAAAGGCTGCAATGGAATTCGGTAAAATGATTAAAGAAACATTCGCAGTTAATCTCGCAGGTAAAACTAAAGCTGACGCTTCGAACGTTCGCGGCAATGCTAAAAAATTCGCGGCAGCAAATACCATAGATAGCAACAAGGAAACTTATTGGGCTGCCGATGACGATGTCAATACAGCGTCTTTGACTATCGACTTTGGTAAACCGACAAAATTCAATTGCTTTCTCGCACAGGAATATATTCGTTTGGGACAACGTGTGAAAGCTTTTACGGTCGAAGCTCTTGTCGATGGAAACTGGAAAGAGCTGGCGAAGGCAACTACCATAGGATATAAACGCATTCTTCGTTTTCCGACTGTCGAGGCGACACAACTCAGATTTAATATAACCGATTCGAAAAGCTGCCCGGTAATTTCCAATATCGGAATTTACAATGCACCGCAAATCCTGATGTCACCATCCATTATCAGAAACCAGGCCGGTGAAATAACTATAACTCCGGCGGACACAGAGTCGGATATTTATTATACAATGGATTCAAGCGAACCAACCACGAATTCTAAAAAATATTCAGGCTCCTTTAAAACTGAAGGAAAAGTTCAGGTAAGTGCTATTGCTTACGAGCCTGCTTCTGGGAAAAGCAGCCCTGTAACTAACGAGCAATTTGACCTGCCTCGAACTGATTGGAGAATCCTGGGAATCAGCGATAACAGGGCTTCGGTAATTATAGATGGAAATCCATCTACAGCATGGCACCAACCAAGAAACACAAGACTTCCGGCTGATTTGGTCATAGATATGGGAAAGGAACAAGCTCTTTGCGGCTTCAGATACTATCCAGACCAAACAATGTGGGGACCAGGGATTATTACGCAATATGAGTTTTACGTTTCAAATGACAATGCAGAATGGAAGTTAGTCGATCATGGGGAATTCTCCAATATCAAGAATAATCCTACATGGCAAACAAAAAAGTTCGAACCAGTAATAGCTCATTATATTAAACTGCGTGCCTTGAAGAATACCGAAAATAACAACAACCTCGGCTATGCTGAAGTTGATGTCATTATCGAATGATTTATAATTTTACTGGCATAAGTTTCCTGAAATGAGCAATTAAGCTGATGTTCCCTTCGTTAATCCTGATAAAGGAGATTATCGTGCGAAGGTTGACTCGCCGGCTCTGGCTAAGAAATTTAAAGACTTTCCTATGGATCAGTTTGGTGTCACAAATCCAAAACTTAAAGCTCTTGCTCTTAGTCCTTTTATATCCGCTGAAAACAAAGCTTTATTAAATGAGCCTGTAATACGTGATACAAATATGCGTGACTTCCTCGGAGCAGAAGTCAAAAACATAATCGGTCAGGTTGAAATTTCAGCCTATGGTCTGCCCGGTGAAATCGGGGTGCTCACAGTACAGGTTCCATCAAGCAGCACTGCTGAAAATGACGGACTGAAGGACTTAGAGTTTGCGGCTTCTTTTTTATGTTGCACTGTTTTGAATGTGTTAAGTTAACGCAGACCTGCAGTACGACTCTCATATAATCGCTGCTTGCTTAATAATCTTACTTTTGATATAATTACTCTGTTTTCCATAAATAAATACTTGCTTATATATGTGAAAAAAGATCCATCTTGACCTTATAGACCTATCACCACGAGTCATGGACCTTAGAACGTCAAACGTCTGCTTTTAGAGAGGCGGTATGGCTGATGTTACACGCATTCTGAATGCAATTGAGCGAGGCGATCCCAAAGCCGCAGAAGAACTGTTGCCCCTTGTTTATGACGAACTTCGACACTTAGCAACTCGGGAAATGTTACAGGAGCCGCCTGGTCAAACGCTACAGGCAACTGCGTTAGTTCACGAAGCATATCTCAGATTAGTTGGAACGGAAAGCCAGCATTGGGATAATAAAGGGCATTTTTTCAAGGCGGCTGCGGAGGCAATGCGGCGAATTCTTATTGAAAATGCCAGGCGAAAGAGGACAAACAAACGTGGAGGAAATCAAAAACGTTTAGAGCTTGATGAATCTGCCGTTCCTACAGAAGGAAACTGTTCTGAATTGGATGAAATACTCGCCCTCGATGAGGCGTTGGTAAAACTTGAAGCTAAAGATCAGATGAAGGCAGACCTTATCAAACTGCGTTTTTATGCAGGTTTGACTATGGAACAAAGCGCAAAAAGTTTGGGCATTTCCCTTACTACAGCTAAAAATCACTGGGCTTATGCTCGGGCATGGCTTCTTCGTGAAATAGACTAAAATAAACAAAATAAAAATATTTTTAAATTTTTGAAAAATTTTCCGGCCGTTCCGAGTCCAAATCTCGCATTATATAATAGAGACCGATTTTAAGAGAACAGAATCATGGCTAAAGAACATATCAACGAAGAAGAGATTTTTAAAAAAGCAATTCAGCTTGCAAATCGTGATGAGCAGGCAAGTTATGTAAAAGAGACTTGCGGCAGCGACAAAGAGTTGCTTATAGCGGTTGAAACACTGCTTAAGCATCACTATTCAAACAGTATTTTGGACTCTCCGGCGTTAGGAGCAGGCCTTTTTAATGAAAATAATGCTATAAGTGAAGGTCCAGGCACGATTATTGGTCGATACAAGCTTTTGGAGAAGATAGGCGAAGGAGGTATGGCGGTAGTCTATATGGCAGAGCAGCAGGAGCCTATTCGCCGCAAAGTAGCACTGAAGATTATCAAGCTGGGCATGGATACAAAGCAGGTAATCGCCCGTTTTGAGGCCGAACGTCAGGCTCTGGCAATCATGGACCATCCCAATATTGCAAAAGTTTTTGATGCAGGTGCAACTGAAACAGGTCGTCCTTATTTTGTTATGGAATTGGTTACTGGTGTTTCAATTACCGAATATTGTGATAAAAACAATCTGAGTACTAAAGAAAGATTAGCCTTGTTTATCCAGATATGCAATGCTGTTCAACACGCCCATCAGAAAGGAATTATTCATAGGGATATTAAACCATCAAATGTGATGGTAACAAATCGTGATGGAACACCTGTTCCTAAGATTATTGACTTTGGAATTGCCAAAGCTACTAATCAGCGTCTTACAGAAAAAACCTTATTTACCCGCTACGCACATATCATTGGTACACCAGCTTATATGAGTCCAGAGCAGGCAGAGCTAAGTGAACTTGGTATTGATAATCGCTCGGATATCTATTCTCTTGGTGTTTTGCTCTACGAATTACTTACCGGTACGCCGCCTTTCAGTGATGAACAGCTTCACAAAGCCAGCTATTCTGAAATGCAGAGGATAATCCGGGAAGATGAACCTATAAGACCATCCAATAAGTTAAATACTCTCGGCCCTACTCTTACAGATGTAGCCAAACATCGAGGATGTACACCAGATTTGTTAACTAAGACGATCCGAGGTGATCTGGATTGGATCGTAATGAAGTCTTTGGAAAAGAACCGCACCCAGCGATACGAGGCAGCCGAAGGTCTTGCCCTTGATATTCAGCGGCATCTTGAACATAGACCTGTCATGGCTCATGCACCCAGCACAGGGTATCGATTGCACAAGTTTCTGCGTAGAAATAGACTACAGATGTCTGTCGCTATGGCAGCAGTGGTTTTGGTTGGTACTATTGTTGGTCTTTTAGTGTGGAACCGGTATCAGATACGGCTTGCAGAGGCCGAAGGTGCAAGGCAGGTAAAAGCCGTATCTGAGGCTCGCAAACTTTTTGCGAAAGGCGATCTCGTGGCTACTCGAAATATACTAAGGCCACTTTTAGAGAGTAAACATGTAGGGCTAGAGGCAAGAAATCTTTATGCAAAAACTCTCTATAATGGTCACGATCCTGATGGAGCAGACAAAAAAATCGAAGCTATTATGGAAAATCATTACCGGGAGAGAATAAAGTACTACACCAAAAAAATTGCAGCTAATCCTGAAGATACAAACAATTATCTCCAACGCGCACAACAGTATCATTATCTGCATGAAGATGGGAATGTCTATACCGACATGAGTCGATATGCAACCATCGTTACTGGTTTTGATTCCAAATCTACACCTGCAATCTTCAACTTTGGCGAGCCAGTGCACATTGAGCCGGTCATTCCGCCCAGCCCCATCTTTGACGCCATTGAATGTTTCTCATACGATGGGCTGGAGATGTACATTTCAACTCGTGATCGTCCGGGAGGCTATGGTGATGTGGACCTCTGGGTACTGAGACGTGCTTCTACTAATGAGGATTGGGGGCCGCCGGAAAATCTCGGGTCAAACGTGAACAGCTCTTCCGAAGATTCGTTCTCATCGCTCTCAAATGACGGGCTTACGCTCTATTTTAACTCAAATAGGCCAGGTGGATATGGTGGTTTTGATTTATATAAGACTATGCGTTTGACGACGGATGCACCATGGAGCCCTGCTGAAAACTTAAGTTCTGTAATTAACAGCTATTCTGGCGATGGTGATCCCTGGATATCAGCTGATAACCGCGAGCTCTACTTTATGTCAGAGCGAACAGGAGGGTATGGCAGTGGCGATTTCTATGTAGCAAAGCGGATGACGACGAGTGATCAATGGAGCGAACCGGTTAATCTCGGTTCTGTCGTAAATAGTAAGTATGGAGAGTACTTCCTCTCTCTCTCACTGGATGGATTGGTGCTGCTTTTCTGTGATCACTCAAGAGCAACTGTGTCCCGCCCATATGGATATGGTGGTCCTGACATGTGGATGTCAAGGCGTGCGACTACAAATGATGATTGGCAATCCCCGGTTAATCTTGGTCCCGTTGTCAACGGTTCTGGAGTGGATGTTGTACCACGTATTTCACCTGATGGATCATGGTTATATTTCTTGAGGAAGAATCAAGATGGCACCTCCCATATTTGGCGAGCACCAATCTTCCCATTTGGTGAGTTCGAAGAAAACAATACTACGGAAGTTGATCGAAGCTCCAGAGAAAATACGGATAGAAAGGAGATATTTACTGAATAAAACTGTTATTTTATATAGACATATAAAACTGTGTAAACAAAAAAGCGGCCGGTGAGTTTAACGCGACCAAGCAAAACACTCACCGGCCCAACCTGATCCGGGCGATTGGTTTGCGCACCCGAGAAAGGAATCATTTATTATATCGCAAATCAGAGAATAAAGCAATAATGGAGGTGCTATATGTAAAAGTTTAATGGCTCAAAAAGAATGTTTTTGCTTTGTTAAAAGACAATTAATGATTGTCATTCCCGCGAAGGCGGGAATCCAGCCTCATGTGGTTATGGATTCCGCATCAAGTGCGGAATGACAAATATGAAGAAAGGAAAAGTGTAATATGAAACGGCTTAATGCTTTCAAAATTAGTATTGTTTTAATTGTATTTGCTGCCACTATTGTTCTTGGCAGTATTTCAAACGCACAACTCAATTTTGGCGATCCTGTGAATCTTGGTCCAAATATCAACAGTACTGCTTCTGATGGTTTTCCAGTCATCTCGCCAGACGGCTGTACGATGTATTTCACTTCCAATCGGCCCGGAGGTTATGGTAAAGACGATATATATGTAGCGACTCGCGAAAGCAAAGATGATGAGTGGGGACCTGCTGTCAATCTCGGGCCAAGTGTAAACGATGCGGATTATGATGATGTCTATTCTATTTCATCCGATGGCTTGTCGCTCTATTTGTATTCTGATCGGTCCGGTGGTTATGGGGGCTCTGACCTATATGTAACAACTCGTGCAACGACCTCGTCTCCATGGGGAACACCGGTCAATCTCGGCGCAACTGTCAACAGTGCAAGTAACGACTATCAGCCTAACATCTCGCATGATGGCCTGTCAATGTACTTTAGTTCCAATCGGTCAGGTGGGTATGGAGGATTAGACCTATGGGTAACAACTCGTGCAACAACCTCATCCCCATGGAGCACACCAGTAAATCTTGGTGCGATTATCAACAGTTCGAGCGGTGAATATGCGCCGAGTATCTCATCTCATGGCTTGTCACTCTTCTTTGCATCCACACGGCCCGGTGGATTTGGTGTTGATGATGACATATGGATGACAACCCGGAACAGCGAGTCCAATCCCTGGAGCCCACCAGTGAATCTTGGCCCAAAGATTAACACTCCTGGGCGTGATGGCAGCCCTAATATCTCAGCTGATGGGCACACTCTGTATTTCATTTCTGCAGGACACGGAGGTTATGGCTACAATGATATCTTTAAAGCGCCAATCTATGATGTTCCGACCTGTGGCGATCTTGACCATCCATATACGGTAGGCGATTTTAATAAGGACTGCCGCGTTGATGTTTATGACTTTCTTGTGTTTATAGAACACTGGCTGGAATGTACTGCACCTGAGTGTGACGAGACTCTATAGCTGCTTATGGCGAAAATTTCTGGTTAACAGGCTGGCTTTTTTTCAGATTCGTTTCGGCACAGTGACATGCCGAAATGAGTCTTGCCTGATTGATGATGTTCGGATCTATATCTCAATGTTGATGGCATGGACGGAACACCACAGCAATATAGCAAGAGCGGCACAAATAAAAAATCGAAGATAAAAAATCCTGCTAATGTGTTTCTGTTCTCCGAAGAAAATACCTGGACTATTCAAGGGATAAGTGGTGCTCCCTTTTAATGACAAATTCAGATATTTTCCGTTGATTTTCGGATTACCAGTTCGCCGTTTAACAGGACTGCACGTGCTTTTTGAGTCGGATCCTGTATGCGGCTTAGCATAAGTTCAATTGCTGCCTCTGCAATATCTTTGCATGGCTGTTTGTATGTTGTCAAAGGTACGCGCAGATATTTGGCATACTTAATATCATCGACACCGGCGATTTTTACGTCATCAGGAATTTTATATCCGTGCTCTTCTATGTAATACATCAGCTTGGAAGCGGTTGTATCATTAGCACATAAAATTCCGGGCTGTTCAATGTTTGATATGAGACGTTCTATAAAATTCGGGCTTGTGATATCTTCAACATGAATGTCTTCGGGAAAGCCCTGGATACCGGCTTCTTTTAACGCCTGCTGATAACCAAAGATTCTCATTTGAACTGTAGGTGCAGAATATGGACGGGCGACAAACATGACTTTTTTGCATCCCTGTTCCAGTAGATGTCGGGTTAGGATAAAAGCCAGCCTGAAGTTATCGACTCCAACGAGATCATATTTACTTCTTGAAGGAAACGAGACAATATCGCGATCCATCAGTACGACAGGAATTCCGGCGTCATCGAAAAGCTGAACGATATTCGAATTAACTGTATCTTTCTCAGTTGTAAGCTCCAGAGGAGTAAAGAATACGCCGTTAATATCCTTCTGTTTTATATATCGAACTGCAAGCTGCTTTATGTGCTGACGACGCATTTCTGCATCTTCCTGCATTGAGCCGCTCCAGACAAGATTAAAATTCTTAAGTTGAGATAAATGTGACATATGACCACAAATAGACTCAAAGATTTCAGTTTCTCCAAGACCGGGGATCAAGAGGGCAAAGTTTTTTATGCCAATGTTAGGTTCATATCGCACAAAAGTGCCTACGCCGCTTACACGTTGAATATAACCGGACTTTTGCAGCAGGTACAAAGCTTTCGCAACTGTTGGTCGTGATACGTGATATTGTTCGGCTAATTCTATTTCGTTTGGCAGTTTTTTAGAATTTTCGTAAACATTATTCTCTATGTCCTTTTTTAGGGACTTGTAAAGGCTGTAGTATTTCTGTCTTGAATCATAAAATGTATCGGATATTGTATTTTTAGTGGTCATATGGCTTCCACAATAGAATTAAGTATCAAAACCATCTTATTTACCAATTCTCGAATTAATAATTTCATATATTTTACATTAAAAAGAATTTTTTGGAAAGTTTATTCCTATTATACGATGACTTGTCTTAACCTTATATGTCATCGTCAGAAGAAGATTCTTGCTAAAGTCAAAGTCCAAATCAAATCCTTTCTTAATAAATATATTTTGATTTCATGGATGTTAATATAATGTTTACATTTAAAAAAATCCTTAAACATCAAAATGTGTAATGTAAAGTACCTAAAATAAGAGTTTTATGCGATTTAATAATAGATCGAAAATGGCAAAATTCTGCATATTTTAAGAATTTAACCATATTGTATCATGTAGAAAAATAGTAAAACAAACAAAAAAAATAAATTTAATCTTGACTTATTTGGAGTGTTATGCTATTTGTTAATTAAGTATAGTTAAGCAATATGTAATATATATGTAAGTATTATGTATAGCATATGTTAATAATAGGAGTTTCTGTAAAGAAAAGTTATATTAGAAATAGGCTTCACGTTAATCGAACCATTTAGTCACGCTTCCACTTGTTATATTAAAGCAGGTCGCCGGCCTGAAAAAAAGGGGAAAATGAAAAATAAAGTTCAGCTTATTACATATGTTGATCGCCTTTCTGGTGGAGGTTTGAAAGAATTAAATGACTTGCTAAGAGGGCCTCTGGCGGAAGTTTTTGGTGGTGCACACCTGTTGCCTTTTTTCACTCCTATTGATGGTACCGATGCCGGATTTGACCCGATTGATCACGCGAAAGTGGATTCTCGGCTTGGAACGTGGGATGATGTACGAACTCTGAGTGGGGCAGTCGAGATTGTCGCTGATCTTATTGTCAATCATGTATCATCATCTTCGCCGCAGTTTCTTGATTTCTCAAAGAATGGGTCATCTTCCCCATATTCAGGGATGTTTCTTACTTTAGATAGTGTTTTCCCGAAGGGCGCTCGTGAGTCGGATATTCTGAGCATTTATCGACCGCGGCCAACACTTCCTTTTACTCCTTTAACACTGCTTTCAGGTGAGAGGAAACTGCTTTGGACTACGTTCAATCCAACGCAGGTAGATATAAATGTTCGGAATTCTCAAGCTGAAGCTTACCTGAATTCAATTCTCAGTAGATTTCGGGATTCGGGCATTAAGGTTGTACGGCTTGATGCTGTAGGGTACGCAATCAAGAAGCAGGGAACCAGTTGTTTTATGATTCCGGAGACTTTTGAGTTTATTGCTGAACTGACAGAAAAAGCTCGTAAGATGGGAATTGAAGTGCTTGTCGAGATTCACAGTTATTATAAGAGACAAATCGAAATCGCGCGCAGGGTTGATTGGGTGTATGATTTCGCGCTTCCTCCGCTTGTATTACATGCGTTATTTAAGCATGATCCATATCCGCTGGCGAAATGGCTGGAAATCAGTCCCCGCAACGCGGTAACTGTTTTGGATACACACGACGGTATTGGTGTGATTGATGTTGGTGCTGATTCAAACGGCGATCCGGGACTCTTAGCTCCTGCTCAAATAGACAATCTTGTAGAGACAATCCATAAGAGAAGTCATGGTCAGAGCAAGGAGGCCACTGGAGCGGCGGCTAATAACCTGGATTTGTATCAGGTGAACTGCACTTTTCTTGATGCGCTGGGAGGTCGGGAAACCGAATACTTGATCGCTCGTGCCTTACAGTTCTTTTCACCGGGAATACCGCAGGTATATTATATCGGGCTTCTGGGAGGCCGTAATGATATGGAACTTTTGTCTCGTTCGAGTGTCGGACGAGACATCAATCGTCATTATTACAAACCCGCAGAAATTAAAGCGGCTCTGAAACATCCCATGGTGCAAAAGCAGATCGAGCTAATAAGAATAAGGAATAATCATCCTGCATTCGACGGCAAGATGAAGATTGAAGTTCCGGCAGAGCATAAAATAGAAATCAAGTGGACACTCAACAAACACTGGATAAAACTTCATGTTGATTTTTCTGTCCCGATTGCTTCCATTACCGGCACAAGAGAAACTGGTGAACTTAATATGGTTTTTAGTGACTAAAACAAATTCTAT
>JAFGEF010000083.1 GCA_016931715.1 Sedimentisphaerales bacterium | reverse complement strand
TGCTCGGCGCTTCTGTTATGGATTTGCGCAATATCCTTGTAATTACAGGCGATCCGCCGAAACTCGGGCAATATCCTGATGCAACTGGCGTTTTCGATATGGATTCGATTGCGCTTACTTCGGTGGTAAAGAATCTCAATCGAGGGATAGATATCGGGGGCAGCGATTTATCTTCTCAACTGGCTTTGACGATAGGAGTCGGAGCAAATCCTGCATCTGCTGAAATGGACAGGGAAATTGATAGATTCAAACGCAAGGTAGAAGCAGGCGCGGAATACGCGATTACTCAGCCTGTTTTCGATATCGATATGCTATTGAATTTTCTCGCGAAGATAGAATCGTTCCGCATACCGATTATTGCCGGAATCTGGCCATTCACGAACTTCAAGAACGCGGAGTTCATGGCGAACGAAGTTCCTGGCGTAGTTGTACCTGAAAAATTGCTTGAAAGAATGTCCACCGCAAAGACTAAAGAGCAGGGGACAAAAATAGGAATCGAAATCGCAGGTGAAATGGTCCAAAAACTCGAAAATATAGTCCAGGGCTTCGCTGTCAGCGCCCCCTTTGGCAACGTTCAAACCGCCTTAGCAGTACTTGGAAAAGGTTAGAAATATTTATCGAAGAAAAAATGGAGGGTGGGCTGTGCCCACCAAAAAAAAATGGTGTGCACAGCACACCCTACCTCTACTACCTCTACGAATAGTTGTGAATCCAATAATAACAAATTAATATATCAAATATGAAAGAATCTAATAAACATACTGCCCGATTTATAGCCGCACAGGTTTTGAATAAGTTTGAGCCGAAGCGTGATTATGCTTCGGCGATTTTAAATATATTTCTGGATAAGACCGACCAGAAACAGAGAGCGACTGACCTTGTTTTCGGGACGATAAGAAATCTTACTGCGATAGATGCAGTGATAAACACATTTGCCGGCTGTCCCGTAAAACGAATACAGAAAAAACTCCTGAATATCATTCGTATCGGCTGTTATGAAATAATCTATACCCCTTCGACCGCAGAACATTCGATAGTCAACGAGGCCGCACAAAATGCGAAAGAAATCGCAGGCCAGAAGCAGGTAGGTTTCGTCAATGCTCTGCTGCGGCAAGTCATAAGGCACATAACTGAACGGCAAAACGCAATTTTACGGGCGAATACAAAACGGACTCTGCCTCAGACTGTTATGACCGGCTGCCAGTTTGATTCAGATTTTCTGCCGGATGACAACACAAATAAGGCTGAATATCTTGGAACTGTTTTCTCACTTCCGAAATGGCTTGTTATAGACTGGCTCGAAGAATTTGGTCCTGAAAAGACACGAGAGATTTGCTTTGCGTGTAATCGCAGACCGAGTGTATATATCAGGCCGAATATTTTAAGAATAAAGCCAAAGGAATTAATCGAGAAGTTCCGTCAAAAAGAAATTGAACTGGAACCAATACCAAATGAGTCTTTGCTGCAAATTAAAAGTCCGGGCACAATTTCGCAATTGCCCGGTTTCGATGAGGGTCTTTTTGTAGTTCAGGATATAACTGCTTCGCAGCCTGTAAGGCTTTTAAATCCGCAGGAGAGCTGGAAAATACTCGATATGTGTGCCGCTCCGGGAGGAAAAACAACGCAATTAGCGGAAGCAGCAAATGATTCGTCAAAAATAATTGCAGCTGATTTTGATTCGGAACGTCTTTTGAAGCTGAAGGAAAATATTGACAGGCTTGGTATAAAGAGCGTTGAAATAATGAGTTATGAGAAAGTTGCAGGTCTGAAATTCGATTGCATTCTGCTGGATGTTCCCTGCTCGAATACAGGTGTTCTTGCAAAACGTATCGAGACACGTTTCCGCATAGAGCCGTATATAATTAAAGAACTCGCAAAAACTCAAAGAGAGCTTCTTGAAAAAGCATCAGCTATGCTAAAGCCTTGCGGGATAATATGTTACAGTACGTGCAGTATTCAAAATAAGGAAAATTCCGGCTTAGTAAAAGATTTTCTATCAAATCATGCGAATTTTAAGCTTGTTTCTGAAAAACTAATCCTGCCTGCGGCCTGCGAACACGACTGCGATGGCGGCTATACTGCTATTCTCGTACACAGTTGAGTTATTTTTGAATTTGTTGATATACTGTATTTGTGAAAAATCGCAAATGTAATCCACAGCTTATCCACAAAACCGAGTTACGTTGTGCAAAACATGTTAATAAGAAACTTTTTTCGCTCGTAAAGTCAATGCTGACAGTAACCTCGATAAAGTGGAAAAGAAAATTGAAAAAAATCATTTGCTTTATATTTCGAGCTGTATGATAATTGCGTTTTGAGTTGATAATAAAGAATGGAATCATGTCTCGCATTGCTGTTGAATTTGGCTTTGTAAATTCATCGGATGCGTATGGCAGGCTGGTATCTGGAGAAGGGTTTTGGGTGTCATTCTGACAGAACCGGCTTAAAGCTCTTAGCAGGAGTATTTATGATGCAGGGCACAATCACGGAAGATATAAAAAAACTGGCGTCTGAACAAGTCAGCAGTATTAACGATGTTCTTGCCGGGAAAATCGGCATGCAGAAATATCGAATCTGGTTTCAGAACTCAACTAATATGACGCTGACGGAGGGTTATCTGAAGATTGGTGCGGCGAATCCCTTTATTTCAAGCTGGATTGAAAATCACTTTTCGGGTGAAATCATCGATTCTGTTCGTACTGTTACAGGTACAGAAATAAAACTTATTTTTACAATTGACCCGCAGCTTAACGGCAGCCAGAGCCGCCTGCGTCTTGATGCACAGGACTCCGAATCAGCTTTACAGGCAGGCAGGTTCCGTGAAAAACCTAAGAGAGTAAAATTATCCGAGCTTAATCAGAATAAAAAACTTAAACTTGGTCTCGATACGTTTGTTGTCGGCTCCTCGAATGAGCTTGCATATAACGCGGCAAAATTAATTGTGAACGAAGATAAAAGTCCGTTTAATCCCCTGTTTGTTCACGGCGGGTACGGTGTCGGCAAGACGCATCTGCTCCAGGGAATATGCAATGCAATGTTTGATAAGCGTTCTCAGGCGAACTGGATGTATCTTTCCGCGGAAGATTTTGCCAATCAGTTCGTTCTGGCGTTGAAGACAAAAAAGTTAGAGTCTTTTCGAAATCGCATGCGTCAGACGGATTTACTGGCAATAGACGATATTCACTTTTTGGCAAGCAAGCCGTCTATGCAGGAAGAGTTTCTGCATACGTTCAATACGATAGATTTGGCAGGCAAGCAGATTGTTCTTGCGTCTGATGCTCATCCGAAACAAATCAGCCAGCTTTCCGATAAGCTGGTAAATCGCTTCGTATCAGGCATGGTTGTAAAGATTGAACCGCCGGACCTTGATATGCGATGCAGGATATGCAGGCAGTTCCTGCAAAGACTCAACAGGCCTGTGGAAGTAAGTGACAGTGTGATTCAGTACATTGCCGAAAATCTTATAACCAATGTCCGTGAGCTTGAAGGTGCGGTGCTGAAAGTTATCGCGTTTTCATCGCTGAAGAGTGAGCAGGTCAGTCTGTCGATGGCAAAAGCAGTTCTCGCTGAGCATCTGGAGAGATGCGACCCGATAGTTCATGTTTCAGATATCGAATCTGCGGTCGCGTCGTTTTTCGGAATTACGCCCGCGAACTTGCACTCGCCGAAGAAGAACAGAACTGTCGCGCTTGCAAGGCATCTGAGCATGTACCTGACGAGAAAGCATACGCGAATGTCGAGTTCGGAAATTGGAAGGGTGATGGGCGGCAAGAACCATGCTACTGTTCTTCTGGCCTGCAGGAAAGTCGATGATATGATTGAGAGGAACATTGACATTCACTGGGAAAGTCCGGCGGGAAATAAAATCTCTAAAGCAAAAGCGGTTATCACACAGCTTGAAAAAAGCATCTCTCGATAAATAAGTTGAAAATTCAACTATTATTGTTGACTGTTGAGTTTCGTATCGACAGCAATTTTAAGGGCGAGGGCGGCACGGGAATTTGGCATATCCTGATAGATTGTATTGATGATTTGCCTGGCTTCGGAAAGTCTTCCTGTTCGGTAATATACATAAGCCATAAGAAATTGCAGACCTGAAGCAGGAGCTTTTTTAAGCAATTGCTCAAGCTCGGTAATCCGTCCGCCTGTCATGTCACGACCTCCTGTAATTGCTGCGAAATCTATATTGCTTTGAATATATTCCGGATTCAATTCGATTGCTCTGATAATAAATAAGGCGCTGTTCACGAACTGTCCCGTCGCAAATAACGCATGTCCCTGTCCTGCATAACAAAGCGGATTGTCAGGTTCATACACACAGGCGAGCATAAAGGAATCCGCGGCTTCGTAATAATTTCCCTGCCTGAGCTGCTGCTGGGCAGTATTGAAATATTTATCGAACTGCGATTTTGAATACGACTGGAAAGTCGAAACCTGCTCTTGCGAACGATATGAAGGATTTTTTGTTTCGTATTGTCCGGAAGAAACCGAATTTGATTGCAGGTGCGAATCAATCGACCTTGACAATTCATCCAGTTTTGCTTTTATCTGGTCGAGCGAATCATAAGAACTCTGCTGAGGCTGTGAGCCTGTTAAGTTACCGGCTTGGTACTGCGGCTGATTAATCCTCGCAGATGACGAACTGATGCCTGATTGAAAGGAATTCAGGTTTGTATTATTTTTCAAAAAGTCACTTGAACTGTTTTCATCGATACCTGAATACAAATCGCTTGTCGATGTTACTTCGTTCGCTTTGGAATTTGTCATATATCGTTTTATACTGTTTGATGCGTCAGTGTTATTACTATTATTGCCTGTTTCCATCTTCCGCTGAAGTGTGTTAAGCTGTTCCGATATAGCCGCCAGACTCCTTGAGATTTCAGTTGAATCAGTTCTGGTTGAAAGATTGGTCTGTATATAAGAATTATTCTGCTGATTCTGCGGTTGTGTTGTATGATTATTGTAAATCTGTTCCGATGAAGTGATATTGCTTGTATTCTGCCGGCTTAATAGTACAGATTCGTTCGATTTTGTCTGTAAATTATTTGCATTCCCTGGCATAGTTGCCATTGTCTGATAAGGCAGTGTATATGACTGATAATTTGTGCCCATTGAATTCGATGTATTATTTGTCAGGTATTTCGAAAGGCTGTCACTTCCTGATGAATTTCTCATAAAAGAGTTGAGTGCATAGGCGCCGGGATTTGCATTATAACTCGAATTAGTGCGGTAGGGCGTTTGTCCCTGTGTCTGACTGCCTGTGCGTAAGTTACCGGAGGCAGTATTGCCGCTGTTATAGCCTGATTGTATATTGGACCTGCCTGCGAAATATCCTGATGATGTTATATTCTGATTTGCGAGTCCCTGATTATTGTAATTTTGCGCCGACAGGAACGTAGATAAACCGGCATTGATAAGCACAAATGCAGCGATGAATAACAGCCATTTTTTCATAATCAGGGATACCTGCAAAATATAATAAAACCTTTATTTAAGTTTTATTGTATTTCGGCTTTTCACCCCAGCTTAGTTTAGCAGCTAAAGTGTCCCATTGGCTGAGAAGCGGATTTTTTACAATCATAAAAAAGCCGTCTTTCCTGCTGATTTTTAAGGTCTCATCGCTCGAAAATTTTAGCGAAATCTGTCCATCGACCGATAAAGTCGTGCCGTCGTTTACGCGTAAACCGATTACTTCAATTGTGCTTTGTGCATTTATAACAATTGGTCTGAAAGTCAGTGAATGTGGACATATCGGCGTTATGACTATCGCATCCATTTTAGACGAGACGATAGGACCTCCTGCGGAGAGATTATAGGCCGTAGAGCCGGTCGGAGTAGAAATAATCAATCCATCGCTGATACATCCTGCTAACGGCTGACCATCAACCAGAATTTTAAGCTCGATCATTCTATAAGGGGGACCGGCAGTAATATAAACATCGTTAATAGCCGGTACGCACATTTTTTCATCAGGCTGATTCGGTTTTTTTAATGTTAAAACGCGGCAATTAAGCATCATCCGCTTCTCGATTTTAATCTTGCCGTCTGTAATCTGCGAGAAGAAAGTTTTCAACTCTTCAACGCTGAATTCAGCCAGAAAACCGAGTTTCCCGACATTAACACCTATCACAGGAACATTAGCTTCGCTTACAAATCTTGCTGTGCAAATAATACTTCCATCACCTCCGAAAACAACGGCGAAATCGCATTTTTTAAGGACGTTCTGAATCTCTTCGTTGAGTAATAATGCTATGCCGTTCCTGCACTGACAGGAGTTGTGAAGCTCCATAATATTGAAATTACCGATTATATTTGCCTTGTCTTGTGCAAATTCAGTAAATTGAGCAATTGCTTCATTGACGCCGCTCTTATGCGGGTCGCCGAAAATAACGAGATTCGATAATTTAGTCATTTGTCAGTCCTCACTGCTAACGAGCCATTTCTCGTGCCGCTTCGACTATATTTTCAGCATTTATTCCAACCTGAAAAAGTTGAGTATTCCGTAAGTTATGTCCGATAAACTCTCTTGGTGAACCAAGTATTTTTATCTTATTAATTGGCTGTTTGCTCTGCGCTGCCAGTTCGAGAACCGCCGAACCAAAACCACATGCAATTGAATGGTCTTCGACAGTAATAATACCTTTATCATGTTTTAAAAGCGAAATTATTTTGTTATCTATGGGAGCGGCGAATCTGGCATTAATCACATTTACATGAATGCCTTCTTTTTTGAGTATTTCTTCCGCTTCGAGCGCCTGTGTTAGCGTGCTTCCGTATGAGATGACAGCGATTTTTGATTGCCTCGAGCTTTTTACAGTTACACTCTTGCCTTCCTCGAATGGTTTGCTGCATGATGCATAAACACTGGAATTATCGGGGACATAATCTTTGGGATACCTGATAACGACCGGGCCGTTATGGTTAAGCGCGAATTCGAGAGCGAGCCTCATTTCGATGTCATTAGCCGGTGCGGTAAGAGTAAAGTTCGGCATTATGCGCATATAACCTATATCCATCAGACCATGATGTGTCGGTCCATCCTCACCGACAAATCCTGCCCTGTCAATACAAAAGATAACCGGCAGGTTCTGCAGGGCAACATCCTGAGCAATGTGGTCGAAGCTTCTTTGCAGGAAAGTAGAATATATGCAGACAACAGGTTTGAAGCCGGATTTTGCAAGACCTGCGGCAATATCTACCGCAGCACTTTCTGCAATACCTACATCATAGAAACGTCCCGGGTGCTGTGTTTTAAAATTCATCAGACCTGTGCCGTCGCACATAGCTGAAGTTATAGCTATAATCTTGTCATCCTTTTCGGCAAGTTCTGCAAGATGCTCACCGAAGGATTTTGTAAACGTTATTTTGCCGGGAGCAGAAGTCAATTCAACTGTGTCGCCGTTCATAGTGAACGGACCTGTGGAATGAAACTTTGTCGGGCCTTTATCGGCAGGGCTGAAACCTTTGCCCTTTCTCGTATAAACGTGCAGAATAGCAGGGTGGTTTAAATCCGACAAAGCCTCGAACAATTGAATGAGGGAGCCGATATCGTGCCCGTCAACAGGGCCGAAGTATGGTATGCGGAGACTCTCGAACATCTGGCTTGCAGGAAGAGCCATCCTGATGCTCTTTTTTATTCGCTCGATTGCATCTTCGACGCTTTTTCCGATGACAGGCATATGCTCAAGAATATTGCTTGTTGTTTTTCGCAAATCCTCGTAAGTCTGGCTGAGCCTGACTTTCGAGAAGTATTTTGCCATTGCTCCTACAGTAGCGTCAATTGCCATGGAATTGTCGTTGAGTACAATAAGCATCTGTCTTTTAACAAGGCCAACATTATTTAGTCCCTCGAATGATGTGCCATTCACAATGCTCGCATCACCGACCATAGCAACGATTTTTATTTCGTCAGTATTTTTCTCCTCGTTTTTGGGATTCTGTTTTTTTTCAGCTTTTAATTGTTCACCAATTGCCATGCCGATAGCGGTTGTAATAGCCGTTCCTGCGTGACCGACCATGAACGGGTCGAACTGGCTTTCAGCGGGATTTGGAAAGCCGCTGATTCCGCCGAAATGACGGAGATTGGCGAATTTTTCTTTTCTGCCCGTGATGATTTTATGTGTATAGCACTGATGACCGACATCCCAAAGAAGTTTATCGGATTTAAAATCGAAAACACAGTGCAATGCGAGCGTCAATTCGACTACTCCGAGATTGCTTGCCAGGTGTCCGCCGGTCTTGCCGACGGATTGTATTATAAAGCCGCGAATTTCCTCTGCTAATTCGACAAGCTGAGGAACTGATAATTTTTTTACATCAGCGGGGCTGTTTATATGTTCCAGAAAATTACTCATAAATCCAACCAGCCCCCATGTTTCAGCAATTTATTATGAAAAGGCTGATATCTAATATAAAACACAAAATTTACCCAAATCACATATTATATCATTTTACAGAAATATAAACCACAAAAAATATAACAGGATAAATCTTTTTAACAGTATTGCGTTTTGTCTGCACAGAATGCATCGCAGAGGATACCTGTTTTTCAGGGCAAAATTTCGTTGCCCATGCGGTAATTACAGTGTACAATCCGGCTTTTGAAAGTAACCCCGGCGACCAGTATAACCGCGATGAATAATGAAAAAGGATTACCGGGCAGCCGGATATAAATAAAAAAGCGTTTTTAACGTATTTGAAAGTTTATAATGCCAATTGAAGACACGAGAAAAAGGATAAACAGAACTCCGGAATACTGGCGGGGAAAAAATTCATATTACTACACCTGGCTTGATAAAGTCTATGCATCGAATGTTCGTGCAGGCAGTCGTGTGCTTCATATAGGCTGCGAGGCAGGCGATCTTCTTGCTGCAGTTAAACCGTCTTATGGTGTCGGTATCGATTCGGACGAAGAAACGATAGAATTGGCAGGGCAGCGATTCCCCAATTTTCATTTCGAAGTTCAGGACCCGCATGAAATTCACCTTGAAGGAACTTTCGATTATATTTTAATCTGTAATTCGCTTGGCTGCTGGTCCGATATTCAGCTTGTTCTTGAAAACCTTCGCTCTTTGACTCATGAAGATACCCGTATAATTATTACATATTACAGTTACCTTTGGGAGGGACTTTTGAGAGCCGGTTCTTTCCTTGGGATGCGCCGGTCCAATAGCTACCAGAACTGGCTGCCGCCGGAAGACATAATCAACATTCTTTATTTAAGCGATTATGACACGATTCGCAGTGAAAGCATGATGATGATTCCCAAATGGATTCCGATTTTGTCTGTTTTCTGTAATCGTATATTGTCATTGCTGCCGGGCTTTCGTGCGCTGAATTTAATCAACCTGGTTATTGCCCGTCCCAATCCCGCGCCCAAAAAATCTGATGAAGTATCTGTCTCTGTTATTGTTCCGTGCCGAAACGAAAAAGGAAATATTGAAGATGCGATTGCGAGAATTCCTCAAATGGGTAAATGGACAGAAATTATTTTTGTTGACGGGAACAGTACCGATGGTACGTCTGATGAAATAGAAAGGCAGATTAAACTTCATCCGGACAGGCAGATTCAATTAATTCATCAGGGCGATGGAACCGGTAAAGGCGATGCGGTTCGTAAAGGTTTTGCTGCCGCTAAAGGAGATGTTCTGGTGATTCAGGATGCCGATTTAACGGCTCCTCCGGAAGATTTGCCAAAATTTTTCCAGGCGTTTTGCCAGGGGAAAGGCGAGTACATAAACGGCTCGCGCCTTGTCTATCCGATGGAAAAGCAGGCGATGAGGTTTTTAAATTTGCTTGCGAATAAGTTTTTCGGGAAGCTCTTTTCCTGGCTTCTGAATCAGCGTTTCCGTGACACACTGTGCGGCACGAAGATGCTCAGCCGCAAACACTATGAAATTCTTGCGGCAAATCGTGAGTTTTTCGGGGATTTCGACCCGTTTGGTGACTTCGATTTAATCTTCGGTTCAGTAAAGCAAAATTTTAAGGTAGCGGAAGTCCCCGTGACGTATCGTGCACGGACATATGGTTCGACGAATATCTCGCGTTTCCGTCATGGCTGGCTGCTCTTAAAAATGAGCTGGATAGCATTCAAGAAATTCAAGTGGAAGAAATAAATCAATGGGATTGCTCGATTTGTTGAAATTGCCGCAGGTAAAGAAGGCGTCTTCGTACGATGATTGTTCTTTAACTCTGCTTCACAGGGAAATCCTGCAGCAGAAGGGATTTCTCCGAAAAGTTTACGAAAAATTTTACAGAAATTTAATGTCTCATATTCCTGAGCCTGAAAAAAAGATGCTTGTCGAATTAGGCAGCGGAGCTGGTTTTATAAAGCAATTATATCCTAATGTACAGACGTCCGATGTTCTTGATTTGCCTGGTTTGGACATGGTTTTTGATGCGGCAAAAATGCCTTTTAATGATAAAACTGTGGATGGAATCTTAATGATTAATGTTCTTCATCACATTAAAAATGTCGAGGATTTTTTTACAGAAGCAGGCAGAGTGCTTAAAGAGACCGGCAGAGTTATTATCATAGAACCAGCAAATACTCCATGGGCAAGATTTATTTATTCGAGATTTCATCATGAAGTTTTCGACCCGGGCGCAGGATGGCAGGTTCAAGGCACAAGTCCTTTAATGGATGGAAACGATGCTCTGGCATGGATTATTTTCAGCAGGGACAAAAAGTTATTTGCTGAAAAATTCCCCGAACTCGAAGTTATAAAGGTTTATTGTCATACCCCGATTTCTTATCTTTTAAGCGGAGGATTTACGCTGAGACAGCTTCTGCCGGCATGGATGTATATCATTATAAGGGGTATCGAGGTAATATTTCAGTTTACGGGCAATTTAACTGGAATGTTTCAAACAATTGTATTGGAAAAGAGACGCTATGGGGTCGAGAAAAGATAAAATAATACAAAGAAAAAGGACAATAAAAAAGTCCCTTCATGTCGATTTAGTAATTAATCCGGAACAGGACGAAAGGAAGATTGAGCTTTTAATTTGTATTATTCTTTTTTTATTTGGTTTTTATCAGTCGATTTTGTTTTACGGTCACCATATTATGCCAAGTCCGGATTTTCCTTCTTTTCTTAAGGTGGGAAAACAGCTATGGTCATTCAAAATCCCGACTGATTATATGCGGGGACCGACTTACGGTCTTTTTGTATATCCCTTAAGTCTTATTGTCGGCGGCGGTCATCCTGAATTAACAGCGGCGTGGCTGTTCAATTCCATATTGCAGATATTCAATTTAATTCTCATTTTCTTAGTTGGAAAAAAGATTGTCGGTAACTCTGCTTTCTGGCTTGCATTGCTGGGAATACTGAATCCATGGCTTATCGAGGTTTTCACAAAGCCAATCGCGGAAATATGCCTGCTGTTTTTTATGCTCACAACTTTCTTTTTCATGTTCAGGGGTTCGAGTTTATGCTATTTGTTTGCATCAATTGCAACGATGGTTCGTTATGAATGTGCGGCTTTGATTTTGGCATCGTTTGTTATGGATATGATACGCCGCAAAGACAGGAAAGAGAAAATCCGTGCTTTATGCTTTTCAGTTTTAGCATCACTCCCTCTGGGGCTTTGGATGCTGGGGACAATGTTTTTCTTTCCGAATGAAAAAAGCGGAACAGTTCACTACATTCAGTTTATAAATATTGAAAAACTTATAAATATCAAAGTTGTTGCAAGAGAGCTGAACTTGTTATGGTACAGTATAATTGGGCCTTTGTTCAGACCTGGTTTGAGCGCAGGTGAAAATTCAGTTAAGCTATTAAACGGCATTATAGAATTAATCGCTTTTTTGAGTTTTGCCTTTGGTATCATATGGGGACTTCTGAAAAAGCAGTGGAACATTCTGGCTCTTTTGATTTTCTTTGTGTTGTATATGATAGTTCATATATCGTATGCTTATTCAGAACCGAGATTTTATACGCCTGTCCAATGGATATTTTTACTGATTTGCTGGTATGGTATTAAAAGCTTCTGGCAGCGCATTAAAGCTTACGAAAAAATCCCAAAGTATGTGATTTTTGGCGCACAGACAGCAGTTTTAGTAATAAGTATTTTGTGGCTTTCCATTCTGGCCGGCTATCTGCCCAGGTTTGCGAATATGAGCCCAAGGTCGGTTTCTCTTCCTTACGCCGCCATTATTGCATCGGTATTTTTTGTTGCCGGAGGAGCTTTTATTTATAAAGGAAAAAATTTATGGCGAAATATTGTAGTATTAGCAGTTATTTGCCTGATGATTATTTCCAATCAGTTTTCAGTCGCAGGTGTTATTAAAGACGGGACACATGACGGCGAATTCAAGCAATTGCTGGACTGGTACATTCACAATGCAAAACCGGGCGAAAAAATGGTTTCTACTCTGAACGATTTATTAGGTGTACTTGCTCCGGCATATAAAGATTGTTTCATTTCTCACGGAAGTCTTAACGCTGACAATCCGGATGATTTTGTAAATCGATGTTATGAAAATGGTGTTAAGTATGTTGCCTGGGATTCGAGGATAGGAGTGACTCCTGATGACGTATTTTACACACTGGCAAAGCTTGACAATATTGCTGTGCTGTGCAATAAGCAGAGCATCGGCCCGTATGAATATATCACAACAATTACTCACCCGACAGACGACTGGCGATATATAAATGTTTTTCGGTTGCGGCCGCGACCAGTACAGCCTTCCGTACAATCGACCGAATAGGTTCAAAAATAATTCAGGAATTCATAATAAGAGCAATTTATAACTGAATTTTTGAAAAGAGCCAGCTTCCTATTATCAGGATGATAGTTGTGATTGAGCCGAGAACGAGCAGGTCGGTTAATATGCCGAAATGCTGTACGTTGATGAGAGTTTGTCTCAAGCCGTCAATGCCGTAAGAAAGCGGATTGAATGCGATAAGAGTTTTGAACGGCTTCGGCAAACCTTCCAGCGGAAACAAAGCGCCGGACAGAAAGAACAGCGGCATAATTAAAAAATTGATAATAAGCTGGAAGCCGTGAAAGTCGTCCATCAAAGAGGCGATCGCAGTTCCAAGTGCGGTAAAAAGCAGGGCAATCAGAAAGATAAACACAAGCGCAACGGGTATAAGCGGTCCCCAGTGCGGCTTAAAGCCGGTAAATAATGAAATGCACAAAATTATTAAGCCCTGAAAGGTTGCGATGGTCGCACCGCCGAGAGTTCTGCCAAGCATAATATTTATGCGGGAAGTCGGCGCTACGAGCGTTTCCTTGAGGAAGCCGAACTGCCTGTCCCAGATAATTTCGATTCCGGAAAAAATTCCTGTAAAAATAATTCCCATCGCAATTATGCCTGGTGCGAGAAAATCGATATATTTTCCGCCTCTTGCCTGCTGGTATATTGGTCCCATACCGAAACCCAAAGCAATCAGAAACAGGAGCGGCTGACCCAACGAACCAATAATCCTTGTTTTCGAGCGAAAATATCGTTTTAACTGTCTCAGCCAGAGAATATAAATCGTTGTCATCCTCGTTTCCTCCTCCATAGCCGCCTGCCCATTCTCATCCTGTCAAGTACATCGGCGGATTCCTTGCGAATAGATGTTCCCGTAAGCTTGAGGAAAGCCTCTTCAAGAGTTGGTGCGCCTGTTTGCTCTTTCAATTTAGCAGAAGTTCCCTGCGCGATAATTTTGCCATGGTCGATTATTGCTATGGTTCTCGCGATTTTTTCCGCTTCTTCCATGTAATGAGTTGTCAGAAAGACAGTCATGTTTTCCTGCTTGTTAAGCTGTGTAATATGAGTCCAGATATGATTTCTCGTCTGCGGGTCCAGCCCCAGCGTAGGCTCATCCAAAAACAATATTTTCGGATGGTGAATCAGACCTCGTGCGACTTCGAGTCTCCTGCTCATCCCGCCTGAGAAGGTTTTCACAAGGTCTTTCCTCCTGTCCCAAAGCTCGACGAATTTCAACAGTTCCTCGATTCTCTGCCTGCGGATGTCTTTCGGCACGCGGTATAAGCAGCCATGGAATTCCATATTCTCCAGGGCAGTCAATTCATCATCAAGACTCGGGTCCTGAAAAACAATACCGAAAGAGCGGCGGATTTTATCCTGATGCGTTGCCGGGTTGCTGCCGTCGATGAGAATTTTCCCGCTTGTCGGCTTGAGCAGCGTGGTCAGCATTTTTATCGTTGTTGTCTTGCCTGCCCCGTTAGGACCTAAAAATGCGAAAATATCACCCCGGCGGATAGAAAAAGAAATATCGTCAACAGCGGTAATGTCGCCGAATTTCTTTATCAAATGTGATACTTCAATTATATTGGAATTTTCAGAGGAAATATTTTCCATAAATTCTGAATTTCTTTCTTTCGCAGAATTCATAAATCTTTCTATGGAGTTATGATTCATTTTTTAACTAAACAAAACTATAAAGCGATACTTGTACAATTTTTACAGATGAAAAACAAGTAAATAGTCTGCACAAAGTTCGTTTTTTTATTATGATTCGTGTGTTTTAATATCAGGTCTGTGTAAGTAAATAGCGGCTTGTGAATTAAGCAAAGCCGCGGTTTTTATTGTTGGTAATAGTTATTGTGATTATTCTTTTTTTGCAGAAAATCTATGTTTATTCTCTTCCCACCAGTCATTCCATTGCTTTTGAATTGCCATGAGGCTCTCTATAGAATCTTCTGGCTTGAAATTAATAAAGTCGCCTTTTATTTTTTGTTCCCTCGCAAATTGAGTTAGATTACCACAAGTAACACTTCTGACAAGTCTGTCTGCATCAGTAATTTTTGGGATTAAAAGCGGTATAATATTATATGGTTCAGCGAATCTTAGTAATCTTATGGCTTCGGATCGAATTGTTGGTTCTTTATCATCAATAAGGGATAATGAAAAAATCTCGTCACATAGCTTTTTCAAAATATACTTATATTTCGTAGAATTCCCTACCCAATTAAGATTTTCTTTCTGTGAAGTCCAAATGCCTCCATAAAGAGCATATTCCATTGCGGTATATTGCAGAACTTTATCGGATGATTTGATATATTCCATATAAAAACTAATCTTCTCATCGAGATTGTTACTATCTTCTATTTTCTGAAGCTTTTCAACTACATCCTGAATCGCTTCAAGAGAGGCTGTATCCTGTAACTTTGGATAGTGTTCTTGAAATTTATATTTTTCATAGTACTTTCGTGGCCATTTTCCCTGATCACCTAATCCGAAAAGATACATTTCTCCTTCTTTAATTTCAGGCAATGGTATAGGGCCCAAACCAGGAATAATATATCCTTTACTGAAATCAGGAATATGAAGAAACAGAATTACCTCTTCACCATCATTAAATATAGGATCAGGAGCCTCTGAATCTTGACGGAATGATATCAACAACTCGCTATAGCTTTCTCCTTTCAACATTTTCTCTATATTTAGAATAACTTTATCATTTTTAATTGATATTTTTCCTTTTGCTATATAAGGCGCTTCATGTACAAGCTGAGACAATCTACTGTATCCTACTTTAGCATATCCATTTGTCGATAAAGAAAAAATACATACTGTAATAAAACATATTTTAAATAATTTATTCTTGCACATTGAAAGCCTTTCAATTCCTTTTTTCTGGTTTTGTGCTCATAGACCTTTATAAGAGCGAAAATCAGATTTAATATATATAAGACGTATTTCAAAAGTATTTTGTTGATTGATTTTTAATATTTTTCAAAAAATCTTAATTTTTCTTCTTTTTCTCAAAAATAAAGATCAAACAGCATTTGAGTTTTTTTCAATCGAACTGTGTGTGCCGGATGAACAGGGCTTGTTATGTAATCAGGTCGGGAATAATGTTAATTAGCGTTTGTTACTAAGCTTGGCTCTTCGGGTTGATTGGTTGATTCGGATGCCTGGTCGTTGTCAATATTATCGGTATCGAGATTATTAAGGAGAGTGGCAAGGTCATCGCTCTTGATTTCGCCATCGAGATTTATATCGCCAAGCAGGTAATCATCTGAAGATTTCAGACTATTCAAGCTATTATTAAACATAATCGTCAGGTCAGTTATATTGACGTTGCCGTCTGCGTTGAGGTCGTACCAGAATCTGTTGTCTTTAGCCTGTTCGAGGCTGACGTTCCATGCCAGGCCGTATCGCTCGATATTGTCGGAAGTATCTTTATCAGAATTATTCATGGAGAGAACTATCTCATATTTCGTAAAATTCGGATCCGCCTTGACATAAATATGCTCTAAATTATCCACTGAACTGTCGCTGTAATCGAGCTGGTATGTGTTATCAGGATTTATCGGATCGACTGCCCATACTTCAAGACGCAGGTCGCTGTTTTTCTCAGGCAGCGGATCAAAGGGGAGGTATTTCTCGAAATGCCTGTTCCATGACAACGTAGCTGTAATGTATTTATCAGCAGGCTCATCTATTGTAATTTGATATATATTTGATGTAATCACTTTATTATCAAGCTGATTGAGGTCCCAGCCTGTATTTGCTACTGCTCCGGGTCTTTGGCGGCCGGCTGTTAAGTGGTTATATGCGCCGAGTGCATTCAGCATACCTGCTCCCTGTATATAATCCAGAGGTGCAGAATGGTCATCGTCGGTACGCAGCCTGCCTTTGTGCCAGAAGGGCAGCTTCGTTGCCGAGTTGAGCACGATTGCTTTTATGACGCAATTGCCCCCGTATGGAGAAATAGCCATGCTCAGTTCGGATTCCTGCTTTGCTTTTTGAATAAGCAGGCCGATAGCGCCGGAAACGACCGGTGTAGAAAAACTTGACCAGTTGCCGGTAGGCTCATATTGGTTAGGCTCGAAAATATCCGCGGCCAGGCAATTGCCCGGTGCGACAATGTCAGGTTTGCATCGGCCGTCAATAGTCGGGCCGGTACTCGAATGTTCGGGATAAGCCAGAGAAAAATTGGCAAGCTGCAAAAGTAAATCATCAGCATTAACCGAATCTATTACACCCACGCCGATAGTATTCGAACCGGCGGCAGGGTAAAGCACGGAGGAATTGTCGTCCGTTCCATTACCTATACCTGCTACGATAACAAGTCCATATCGTTCGGCGAGAGATTCAATACCCCTGGTCCACCAGTCTTCGAATTGGTTACCGAAGGAAGCCGTGAGAATATCAGCATCAGGAGGTGAACAAGTGGAGATATTATTTGTCACAAAATGCCAGAATTCGTAAATATCGGCTTTTGCCTGCGGTACAACACCCTGATAATAGAACGGTCCTGTAAGAGGATTGTACGCATATGGATCTTCACCGAAAAGGATTGAGCAAATGGCGGTCGCATGAGGAGAAATACCCCATGGAAGCTTGTCATCCTGATGAAAATTGAACTGAGTTGACAGAAAGCAATTATGATTTATCACCGGTCGATAGTCGTTTTGAGGAGTCTTATTAATGTAAGTGAAACTGCGGCAAATAACGGCATATTTTACACCTGCACCGGTAAGAGAAGGATCTATGTTCTTCAAATCGAATATGCCCGTAGCATCGAAAGCCCGCGGCTGAAGCATAAGTTCTTCAGAAATATCCGTTTCCTGTGCCAGAATACCAGACGGCTGTATTAACGCCATTAGCAGAGCGAAAATGCCAAAAACAAACTTTGCATCAAGAATTTTCAATACTTCTCCACTCCGGAAACGGCGCTGATTTGCAATAAACTGAATTGCTCCCCGGCTGCCAATCTCCATAACACTAATATTTTTCTCCAAGTTATAAGTGTATCATACTATAAAACCGGTTTTTTTTCAAGCAAAATATTTTTGTGCCGGTAATATGCTTTTTTTTTAACGCATAAACGCAGTTTTTGTAAACTTTTTATGAAAACTTGCCTGTATTGTTCACTGATATTCCAAAGTACAAGATATGAAAAACAAACACATCAATTTAATCAAACCGGTTCGGTATCTGGTAATTATAAAAAAATCGCGGCGTAGGACATAAATGACATAGCCGCTGGTTTTGTGGTTCTTTATGAATTTACTTCAATCAAATAAAATGGGTTTACGCTCTTTCGCTATACGAACAGGCGGCTTCATCTCTACAGCCAACTCACTAACCTGGCTGCCGTATCGGTATATAATAACTCCCGGCTCGATTCT
>JAFGEF010000082.1 GCA_016931715.1 Sedimentisphaerales bacterium | reverse complement strand
GCTTGGAGATGGCTTGGCATGAGTTCACCATCCCCATCCTGAAAAAAATCAGGATGAGGATGCCACCCATTATTCCAGGAAACTAAGTTTCTTTCGCATACATCCTGAAAATCAGGTACGGTGCTCGCAATTAATTGTGTTATAAATATGTAGACAAATCTGTCGTACTTAAAATACACTTTTTGTCGAAGTAACTACGACAATTTTGTCTATACCCCCCTGACAAATCTGTCCGAGTAGAATCTGAATGTAACGTTTTTTTGTTGATTCCTCGCAGAAGCTGAATTATACTTATTAGTTAGTTTTAATTTGTAGGGTGGGGCTTGCCCCACCGATTCCTAAATGGTGGGGTAGAACCCCACCCTACTTTAATAAGGAGCGTTAAAATGTTGAAGCATACCTGGATTTTTATAATGTCATTTGTTTGTGCAATTATTCTTTCGTTCTTATGCAGTTCCTCTGTTGCCTATGAAAATCTCAAGATTGCGGTTTATTTCCGTTACCAGGAAGTGCACTCGACTCCGGCTAACATGGAACGTTTTGCCGGCCAGTGGGCAAATGTGGAAAAGCAGGTCAAGGTGGATAAGGTCTATCTCGAAACTACTCGTAACAATCAACTCGCAACGGAATCTGATGTGACAACATTGAAGAAATTTTTTGCCAACAGGGGTATAAAAGTCTCAGCCGGTCTGGGATTAACCGTTAATGAAGGCAATGGCTTTCAGTCCTTCTGTTACAGCAATAAGGAACAAAGGGACAGGGTCAGGGAAATGGCGGAATTTACGGCGAAGCATTTCGATGAAATCATTCTTGACGATTTCTATTTTACAAATTGCAAATGCGATTTATGTATAGCCGCTAAAGGTGACAAAAGCTGGACTCAATTTCGCACGGAACAGATGGACGAGGTTTCAAAGAGTCTCATCATCGATCCGGCCAGGAAAGTCAATCCGAATGTAAAGATTATTATAAAATACCCAAACTGGTACGAAAGCTTTCAGGGGCTGGGCTACGATTTGGCAGTGCAGCCGAAACTTTTCGATGCCATCTACACCGGCACTGAAACCCGCAATGCCGAGAGCGGCCAGCGACTGCAATCCTATCAGAGTTATCTTCAAACCCAGTATTTCAACAACATCAAGCCCGGCGGAAATCAGGGCGGGTGGATTGATGGCGGTGGTGATGCACGTTACGCAGAGCAATTCTGGAATACATTTTTCGCCAAGGTTCCGGAGATCACTTTGTTCAACTCTCAGCAAATCATGGGAGGCTTAGGCGGTATGGGTGGGGGCGGCATGTTTGGTATGGGCGGTCGCGGTGGCGGAGCAGGTCAGGCGGCACAAGATCCAAACGCGACTCTTGCCAAACTCATGGAACCAATACCACAGCCTGATGGCACAACCTATACACCAAATATGGTGGCTCGCACTGCCGGCTACTCTGCTGAACTTTTAGACAAGTTCCTCGGCAAACTTGGCAAGCCAATTGGAGTTGCCACCTACAAACCCTGCAATTCCGTTGGAGAAGAGTATCTTCCAAACTATCTGGGCATGATTGGCATTCCTATTGACCTTGTTCCTGAATTTCCGGACAACGCTTCCACTATATTGCTGACCGCAGCTTCAAGGTATGACAAAGACCTCGTTGCCAATACAAAGAAGTTTGTTCAAAATGGCGGCAGGGTCATTGCTACTACCGGTCTGATGGAAGCTCTGGGCGACAAAGGCTTTCAGGATATTGCTGAAATAGAGGTTACCGGCCATCGCGTCATCGCAAAGAGCTTCGGTGGCGGATTTGGCGGATTCGGCGGTGGTTTTGCCCGCGGCGGCCGGGGCGGCACAGGCAGCCAGGCACCTGCACTTGAGCCGGACATGAACATCCTCATGCCTCAAATGAGGCATTTTGAAAACGATACATGGAATTCAATTCTGTTCAATACAGCCGCCTCTGGATACCCGATGGTCATTGGAACTGAACGTTCGACCATATATGGCAAAGGCTCATTCTATGCCCTGGCTATTCCCGATGACTTTGCAGACTTGTATCGCCTGCCCCAGAGTGTGCTCAATCAAATCCGCAGTCTGCTTGGCAGGGACATATTCGTCAGTCTCGACGCTCCCGATCATATCAGTCTCTTTGTCTATGACAATAAGACTTTTATCGTACAGAATTTCAAATCACAGCCTGTTAGCGCCCGCGTTTCAGTTACCGGTTCCACTCGTTTGCGTAACCTGCTGACTGAGGAGGCTATCACAGGCGGACAGGGCTTTGGCGGTGGTATGGGCGGTGGTTTTGGCGGCGGACGGGGCGGGCGCAGCGGCAATGCAGGCGGCAGCGTCTCATTCGATGTATCGATTCCCGGGCACTCGTTCCGTGTTTTCCAGGCAGAGTGACTGTATATCCAATAGAAGTTGCCTGCAATATAGTTAAAAACATTCATACAGAGTTTTGAATATGAATAGAACTAAATACAGAAGGGAATCGTAATAATAGCAAACTTTGAAAGGTTTCCATTATGAAAAAAGAACAATTAAACCGACGTGAATTTATAAAAAGTTCTGCCGCTGTTGCAGGTGCCGCTTTAATATCACGATACGCAAGAGGCGCCGAAACAACTGCTGCACCGAGTGTGAAGAAAACTGCAGTGGACCAGGTTACTCTGGGAAAAACCGGCATAAAGCTCAGCAGGCTCGGCATTGGTACCGGAACAAACAGCGGAAATGTGCAGCGAAATCTTGGGCATGAAGCTTTTAATAAACTGATTAAGTATGCTTATGATCAGGGCATTACATATATCGATACCGCGGAAGCATATCAAACCCATACATGGGTAGCGGAAGCGATTAAAGTCATACCTCGTGAAAAACTGTTCATCCAGTCTAAAATATCGGCAATGGGCGGCAGGGGAAGAATGGGACGGGGAGGCGCAGCTCAAGCACCGGCAAATAATGTGGAAAAGATAGAAGGTTTTTTGAAAGAACTCGGCGTCGAATACATAGACAGCTTGCTGGTTCATGTTCAGACAATGCCCAACTGGGATGAGCAGAATAAGCAGTTATTGGAAGACCTTGATAAAGCTAAAGAAAAAGGTTATATCCATTCTCATGGTGTTTCTACTCATTCACTGGTTGCGACGACAAGAGCAGCTTCGCTCGAATGGGTTAATGTCAATCTCGTCAGAATAAATCCTCAGGGTGTAAATATGGATTCTGCGTCAACTGCTGTTTTCTCTCAGAGCAGTGAATCGGATGTATCTGCGGTAGTTGAGCAATTGAAGATTATGCGCAAAAACGGCCACGGCATTATCGGTATGAAACTTGTTGGCGAAGGCGCTTTCAGGGAAATCGAGCAGCGAAAGAAAGCCCTTACATGGGTAATGCAGTCCGACATCGTCGATGCAGTTGTTATCGGCATGAAAAGCAAAGAGGAAATTGACGAGGCCATAAAGCATATTAACGAGGCCTTTGCGGAGAAGGCATAGGCGTATGATGGTTTTTTACACAAACAATACGATTATAATAATTATCGGAGACAGTAACAAGCTGTTCTGAAAAAGCCGCTTTATAAGAAATAAAAAGCCTTCCGGTGCAGCAAACTTCGGAAGGTTTTTTTTCTTGCGATTTCAATACCGACGGTAATATCAATACCACAACAATTTTATATTTCCTTTGTTTTGTAACGGATGAATAACTTATGGAAAAGGTACTTTTTATTTCTCCTGGCGGCACAATAAGTGCGATAGAAAAATGATAAATATGGATAGTTAATGGCAGAAAGAACTATCAAATAATTCGTGGATTATTTTTTTACGTATTAACAGACTAATCCATGTGTTCCGGAGTTGGTGCTATAGGTTCTTTGCCGGTTTTGTACACCTGTTTTTCAAAAACGTCATGCAGCGGTACGCAACTGTCAATAATATCGGGATGCCTGTTGCTTTCGACAATGATACTGCAGTACGGGAAAATCACCTGTTTATTTCCCAGAATATCACGAAAATCGTAAAGCCAGTTTGTGTACCAGTCCACATTTCTTGCCAGATAGTGAAATTCATCGGATAAAGATTCCAGTGGTATCTCGGAGGGTATCACTATCCCACTGTGTGGAATCACAACAAGTAAATCCTTGAAAACCATACTGCTCCTTTCACTATTACTTGTCTGTTATTCGAATCATTTCTCTTAAATATTCTTTTTATATGTGACGATTCTTTTATTTCAAACGTTACCGACATAGGTGTCATATTCTTATTATTATACTCAATTATTGGTTCCTGATGAATATCCAAAGTATTGAATTTCCGAATAAACATGGTATTATGCGACATGAGAAATCCTTCATTTGGTTTTTTTATTATGGATTTTTACAAAAAAAGGTAATATTGACATAATCCCTTAAAGTGCTTATCCTATTAAGTCTTTTACTATTTTAAGGAATTTATGAAATGTCGGACAAGAATGAAAAAAGTTATCGTGATTCGTTGAATCTGCCAAAAACTGATTTTGCAATGAAAGCCAACCTTGTTCAGCGTGAGCCGCTGATGCGCAAGGCGTGGATCAAAGATAATATGTACGGCCAAATCAGGAACGCAAGAAAAGGTGCGCCTTTGTATATACTTCATGACGGCCCGCCTTATGCCAACGGCGATATTCATATGGGTCATGTTATCAATAAAGTGCTAAAGGATTTTGTCATAAAGTATAAGACTATGACAGGTTTCGATGCTCCTTATATCCCCGGATGGGACTGCCACGGCCTGCCTATCGAATCGAAAGTAATGACTGAGCTTGGCGAGAAGGCGAAAGAAATGAGCAAGCCTGAAATCCGCAAGCTCTGCTATAAGTACGCAGGCAAGTATGTCAAAATCCAGGGCAAGCAGTTCCAGGAGCTTGGCGTGCTTGGTGATTTCGATAATCCTTATTTGACGTTTAAGCCGTCTTATGAAGCCGGGATTCTGGAAGTTTTTGCCAAACTGGTGGAAAGAGGACTAGTTTACAAGCAGTTAAAACCAATCCACTGGTCGATTGGCTGCGAGACTGCTCTTGCCGAAGCGGAACTGGAATATAAAGACATCGCTTCGCCGAGCATTTTCGTGAATTATCCTGCTGCAAAGGAAAGCCTGAATAAGCTTGTCGAACTGGACCTTGTAAAAAATGACGAGGTACAGGGAGCGAAAGTCTGCTTTATGATTTGGACAACAACGCCCTGGACTTTAGCTGCCAACCTTGCAGTTGCGGTACATCCATATCTGGATTATAAAACGATTCAGTATGAAAAAAACGGGCAGAAATATATTTCAATAGTCGCAGCCGAACGAATCGGGGCGGTTGTTTCTGCTGGCGGGCTGACTGAAGGTCAATATAGTGTCAGTGAAAAATCAGTTCATGGCAGTGAGCTTGAAGGATTGCGTTATAATCATCCATTCATCGAGACAAATCCGACAGACAAGGATGCTTATATGGTTATTCTCGCTGATTATGTTACAACCGAAGATGGTACCGGACTTGTTCACATCGCGCCTGGTCACGGCCTTGAGGATTATCTGTCGGGTCAGAAAAATGGCCTTGCCGTGTATTCGCCTGTAATGGATGACGGCCGCTATGATGACACCGTGCCGGGCTGGCTCAAAGGTCTGAAAGTCCTTGAAGTTGATACAGTCGTGAATAATCATTTGCAGGAAATCGGCCTGCTTTATGCACAGGGACAAATTGTTCACAGCTATCCTCATTGCTGGCGCAGCAAGGGTCCGGTCATTTTCAGAGCGACAGAGCAGTGGTTTATCAGCGTGGATAAAGAAGTACCTGATATCGGGAAGAACCTGCGAGATTTGGCTCTGGAAAGCGTCAATGATGTAAGGTGGATTCCGGGATGGGGACAAAAACGTATAGCTGGGATGCTCGAATCACGCCCCGACTGGTGCATCAGCAGGCAGAGAAGCTGGGGACTTCCTATTCCTGTTTTCACCAATGAAGAAGGAAAGACGTTATTGACGAAAGAATCCGTTCTGGCTGTCGCCAGGCATATCGGCAAAAAAGGTTCGGATAGCTGGTTCACCGATACGCCGCGAGAGATTTTGGGAGATGATTTCAAACTGCCGGAAGGATTCAATCTGGACACGCTTAAAAAAGAAGAAAATATCTTTGACGTCTGGTTCGAGTCCGGCTGCAGTTGGTATAGTGTCTGTGCAAAGGGATCGGGCTGGCCTGTACCGGTGGATTTGTATCTTGAAGGCTCAGATCAGCATCGCGGCTGGTTCCAGTTGTCACTGCTGCCGGCGCTGGGAGCTGCGGGAAAGCCTCCCTTCAAGAGCGTTCTAACGCATGGCTTCACTGTCGATGAGAAAGGAATGAAACAGTCGAAGTCACTCTGTAATTATGTTAATGCGATTGATGAAATACAAAAGTACGGCTCCGATATTCTCAGGCTCTGGGTTTCCAGCGTCAATTACCAGGAAGACATCCGCTGCAACGATGAGTTAATCGGACGCACACAGGATGCTTACAGGAAAATCAGAAATACCCTCAAGTATCTGCTCGGCAATATCGATGATTTCGACCCGGCAAAGAACGCTGTCGCTTATGACAAGATGAGAGAAATCGACCGCTGGGCGATGCAGCAATTGCAAAAGCTGATTGCGGAAGTAACTGATGCTTACGAAAACTTTGTATTCCACAGGGTGTTTTCGCTGATTTATAATTTCTGTTCGGTCGAGATGAGCAGCATATATATGGACGTTTTGAAGGACAGGATGTATTGCGATGCTGCGGACAGCTTGTCACGCAGAAGCGCACAGACTGCCATGTACAAAATAACGGACAGCCTCATTCTCCTTCTTGCACCTGTTTTGGCGCATACATCGGAAGAAGCATGGGCGGCTATGAAATTCAAATCGCAGGATGTTGGAACAGTGAATTTAGCCAAGATGCCTGTCGTTGACAAAACGATTGATTATATGGCTGACGAGCCGAAATGGCAGAAATTAATGTCGTTTCGCGATGAAGTTCTTCGCGTTCTCGAAGGCCTGCGCCGTGACAAGATAATCGCAAGTAACCAGGAAGCTTCTGTGACAATTAACTGCAATGAAGAAGATATCGCTTTCCTGAATAATTTCGGTTTGGAGCAATTCGCCGCATTGTGTATTGTCAGCGAAGTGAAGCTGCAAACGAGCACAGGCGAAAGAGTCGTCTCAGCCAAAAAGAGTGAGCACCAGAAATGCCAGCGATGCTGGAACTACTGGCCAAGCGTCGGCTCGAATAGCGAAAATCCTGATTTATGCAAGAGATGCATTGAAGTTATTTGATTAATAAACACTGTCAATCAATATCAGGAATTCCTCTTGCGGCGTGCCAGATTCTTAGAACATGAATGACTTCCCGGTCGGCATCCGTATGATAAATAGTCCGGTATGGTTTTAGTATCGACTCACGGATAAAATATTCACCCTTTTCAGGAACTAAACGATTGGAAAAAGGCAATATGGAAGCATTCTCGATACAACTTATTATACGCTCGGCAAGCCTGGCTGCCGCATCAGGATTATCTAAGGCTATGTATTGAACAATCTCCTTTAGATCCTCAACTGCTGTTTGTGTCCAGATTATCTGGAAAGCCATTTTTTGAGACTTTCTTTTACTTCTTTGTGCGGTACTACCTTACCTGATTTTATATCGTCCAGCCCTCTGTCAATGGCAGATAGAAAGCGGATTCGTTCCTCAATATCAGCCCATGTAACCGAATCAGGAAGGTCCCGGATTGTCTTAATTGCTATTTCTTTACTTGTCATAATAATAATATACCCTGAAAGCTTTGATAAGTCAAATAAATTGAATCGAAATATGGGCTATTTCTTACAGCTTCTAATATGTCATCATAAGTCATAATTCTTACTTTAGGGGATTGATTTTCAATACTAATGAGTTTTCGTCTATCCATATGAGATAAGGAATTAGAGCGACCAAATCGACAAAGGTATCAGGGAATTCTCTTAACTGTTAGAGGTTGTCGCCGCAATAGGTGACACGGGTATCAATCGGCGATGATGGTTTGCCGCTCGCTTTACTTTCTCTGGAATCGGATTTATCTTTTTTCGCCATAAGTCAATAGTATATGCGATATGTAGCAATTTGCACGAGGATATTAAAAAAAAAGAAAGATTGCTTCATTCAACTATAGCGGATTTGCAATGACAAAGAAATATGATTAGAAATATTCTGTGTTGATTGAGTGGGGGAGTTTTTGGAGAGGGCACTGTTCGCATTTTGGTTTTGGTTTGCAATATAGATAGCCTGTACGAACAATTAATGCGTGGAACTCGTTATAGAGTTGGGATATATCTGTGTCATATTCTTCCGTGCCATGATTACGCGGGCAGGATGCCCGCGACACGTTCGACTCGAATAAGTCTCTTAGCTGTTCGTAATCGGCTTCTGGATCAGATAAGTGATGTCGTTGTGTGATTCGTGCGGTATAAGCGTCTATGACAAAGACAGGTCTCTCTAAAGCATAAAGGAGAATGGAATCAGCGGTCTCGCGTCCTATACCATTAATGGATAAGAGTTCTTCCCGTAAGCGGCTTGTATTGACATCTTCGAGCAATTTAAAATCGCCGGAATATTCATTGACGAACCAGTTTATGAAATTTTTCAGCCGCTTTGCTTTTATGTTGTAATAGCCGGCAGGTTTGATAAGTTCTGCAAGATGTTCTATTTTCAGTTCGTAAAGTTTCTGTGCGCAAAGGCAATCGGCATCTTTTAAATTTGTTATCGCCTTTTTAACATTCGACCAGGCTGTATTTTGCGTGAGAATTGCCCCGACTGCAATTTCTATTTGCGTCTCGCCGGGCCACCAGTGCTGAGGACCGAACGAATCGTAGAGGATGTGATAAATTTCCATTAACTTTTCACTTGTTGACATATATTCCTTATAGCTGAACCTTTGCAAAAATGGGAAAAGGCATTATAACATAAAATATATTTTGCCTATTGTAATTTTGGTACAATATAAGTAAACTCTGAAAAAATAAAAAAGTAGTAAATTTAAAACAAAAGAAATAAAAACCTATATATAAATCGGCAGCAACCATTAGTACGAAGGAACGAAAAACAAGAGCAGAAGGCAGGGCGGCAGGTAAGGCAAAGCTCGGTAAAAGCAGGTTCTGGAATTTTGCGCAGGATTCTTATCTTGAGAGAACCTCTCGTCCGATTTATGCGGTGCTGTTTCTACTGCCGTTTATACTATTCTACGAGTATGGTACGATCCGCATAAACACAAGTATTCTGAACCAGTCGCAGATACGCGTAGTGGCGTTTGTCTGGCTTCAGAACATGCTTGAATCGATAGGTTTCGGCGGGAAATTCGCCTGGGCGGCCCCGCCTTTAGCGGTGATAATTATTTTATTGTCTCTTCAAATTACCTCACGCAAGCAATGGACTTTCTGGGTGTACGATTATTTCCTGATGATATTCGAATGTGTATTACTTGCGGCGCCTTTGATTGTCCTGACGCTTTCGCTAAGCTCTATAAGCTCTCACTATATTCATGACCAAAATGATAATACCGCAAATGAAGTACAGGTCTGGTCAATTCCTGTCTGTTCGTCAGAGGGTAATTACGATATGAATTCATCAAACGGCGGCGAAAACAATATTGTCGTCAGGCGGAATATAATGGCAAATATTGTTACGGGTATCGGTGCAGGGATATACGAAGAGCTTGTTTTCCGCCTCATTTTGATATGTCTTTTAATGATTGTATTTCAGGATATATTCAAAATGACTCATATCAATTCCATCGTTCTTTCAGTACTGATATCGGCGGCTCTTTTCAGCGCACATCATCATGTGGATTTTTTCAGCGGCAGGCCAAATGAAGTGGATCCGTTTGATATAACTGAATTCGCTTTTCGGACTATAGCAGGCATTTATTTTGCGATTCTTTATGCTATTCGGGGTTTCGGTATTACAGCCGGAACGCACGCTTTTTACAATATTATCGCAATATCAATCACCGCTGGTTTCTTCCCGAGCTGAAACAGGTATATATATTTAAATTTCCTCATTATTTTTTTGTAAATCCGTTTTTTGTTACTTGTTGTAATTTCATATCTTGTGTAATTATCGTCCCATAAACGGTCTTAACAGCATTATCAATACTGATATAAGGCTTGATTTAGAGAGTTGATTTTGGTATAATAATAGAAAATGAGAAGTGAAAATTATATATATTGGGAATGATTTAATGGACTCACCGCAAATAAATGTAGCTGTTGAAGAATTGATGTTTAGCCTTTTCCAAAGACCATTACACCCGGAGCTTTTCCAGATATACTCGAGCCGTACATTGAATACCGATAAATACGAAGCTGTTATCTGGGTTACCGGATGCACACATGTCGTAAGTGTTTTTTCCGGCGATACTTGTGTTACTGAAGTGGTTAGCTCACCGGGGCAGATGCTTCCTTCACGAGGCCTGGTAGAACGTTTTCAATTTCGCGGACCCCGCACCCATAAATGCACATTAAGCAGGGGAGTCAGTTATATGACCGATTTTCAGGTCGAGAAGATGAGTTCTAATTTGTATCGTCAGAGCCATATGGACCTCGAACGCTTTGCGAGAAATCGCGGCATCTTTGTGAAGTATCCGGAACTTGAGGTTGATGGTATGCAGCCATTCTGCTATGTGGATTTCGAGGCAAGGCAAACCGAATTGCACATTCATACATTTGCGGCTTACCCTGACCAGGTCACAATGATTAAAACACAGTCATTGTTCGATTTTCAATAAACCGGAATAAAAGAGTGTTATATTTTCTGCAACTCAACGTTCTGTTTCAGGACGTCAAGCTTGGTATATATTTCCTGGCACATTTTGCTGTTTGGAAAATCTTTTATTATTTTCTGGCCTATATCCAGAGCATCAGCCCATCTTCTTTCTGTAACCGCGATAGAAAACTGCATACCGAGAGAATGAAGCTTCGTACGGAAGATATCACTTGCAGCTTCCTGAAAAGCAGAAGCTTCGTTGGGAGACAAATATGAGTCCAGCTCTTTCAAAATTTCCAGGCTGCGGTCTGTTTCCTGGTTGGTAACAGCATCGTCCCATGCGGCGAGCAAAATCTTTTTCCGCTCCTGTTTCCTTTCATACAGAACAAGCCTCATATTTTTCGCCTGATCGCTGTACGGATGGGCTTTTATCAAGCCTTCTATCTGTGCGCTTGCTCTTTTCCATTGAGCGTCATCAATTAATTTTTCGATATGAGCTGTAACCTGGTTAAGACGTTCCTGCTCGGTAGCATTTTGGTATTTTTCCGCTTCGGACATTAAATCTTCAGCAAGCTCCTCGTATTCCGGGTGCCTTGCGATTTCTTCTATTATTTCTTTGGCTGCGCTGAAATCTTTTGCCTGGAGCTTCTCAAAAACCACTTCCCTCAAAGACTGCCTGTCTGCATCCTTGAAAGCAATTGATTTTACAGTATCGCTTATTCGAGTGCTCTTGTTAATCTGGGCTAAACCAGCGTGAATTTCCTCCAGCGCTTTTGTAAGCTCTTCGAGCTTTGCGCTGTTGTCCTGCAGGGCATCGAGTATCTTGATAACCCTTGAAAGCATGGTAATAAGCGCTCCGAGGACAATTATTGCGCCTAAAAGCCATGCAATTTGAGGATAAAAACCCTCTTGTGATGTTTGAAATCTGTCGCTGAATGATAATAGAATCGCTGCAAACACCGATACGGCACAGATAATAATGATATGCCATTTATACCGCGTTAAAAATCCATCATTTTCCAAATTCATGGTTTTGCTCCAAATAAAGCGCAGTCCCATGACTGATCTCTTACAAGATATAATATCGTAAAAATCGTTATTTGTCAATATTTGAAAAAGGTATTTCTAAAAAAAGAAGGCCGCTACGTGTTATAATAACGGCCTTTCCTGCATTTTTATATAAAGTTAACTAAAAATCAATATTTTGTTTAAATAAACTGGTTCTGTCCAAATATTTCTGTGTTTCACTATTGATCCGTCTCATCTGTAGTCTCATCTGTAGTGTCCGTATCAGTATCTCCTTCCAAGTCAGTTACTTCCTTAAGAGTAAGAGTTCGTACTTTGGTTGACCATCCGGTTTCATTTCCATACTGATCTCGAGCTTTTACTCGGAATTCGAATCCCAAACCACCTCTTCCAACACGAACAGAATAAGTATTTTCAGTAATCCAGTCGTTGCTGGAGTAACGCGAGTCAGAACACCAGAAGTAATATTCTATAGTACCGCCACTGTCATCTTCTGCCACTGTGGCGGTCATTTCAACATAGATATTATAAGAAGTTTCGTCTCCTTCCACTTCGTGCGGCAAGCCGTTAACATCTGCCGTTTCATCCCATGTCATCGGATTAGGTGTCGGCGGAGTCTTATCTGCAGGCGTCACTGTATAGATGTAAACCGGATCAGACCATATAGTCTCGTTCCTGTTGGCAGATTTGTCTCTTGCCTTTACCCTGTAGCCGTATTCAGTGCCCATCGTAAGGTTCGGGTCAGTATAGTTCGGTTCACTAATCCAGCCGCTGTCTTTGCCGCCTATTGAGGTGGATAATGACTGGAAGTAATATTCCACATCGCTTGTGTCATAGGCGATAGAAGCTACCAGTGAGATAAAGTTGACATCAGCAGTATAGGAAATAATCGCCGGTACCGGTGTCGGAGGGGTAGTATCTACAGAGCCTACGAAAGCAATCTCTGACCATTCAGTTTTATTTCCAGGCTGACCTGTACCGTCATCCGGAATTCCCGGGAATGCATCGCGTGCTCTGACGCGATAGCCGTACTGGGCATAAGATGTAAGGCCGCTGTCTGTATAAGTGTTTTCAGTAATCCAGCCGCTGTCATTGCCGTTTCCATAAACACAGTCGAAGTAATATTCAACTTCTCTGTCCCAGTAATCAAACCATGAATCGAATGAAGTCTCGGCTGACATTCTTATAGATGTTCCCGAAACCAGGTGCGGCTTTGTTTCCCACAGAGTCGGGTCAGGAGTCGGAGCAACATTGTCTTCCTGCAGCCATGCTTCAGCTAACATATATGCAATCACAAATTCTTTATCATTGGCATCGACCTTGCCGTCATAGTTAAAGTCAGCGCCGCTGCACCATGAATTTGTTTCTGAACATGTTTCGTTTGCGTCCATGATTGCATAGAATTCAGTTTCATCGTTGCTGTCTATTACTCCATTGGTAGAGAGGTCGAATATCTTGTATGGCTGAGCGACCGGGTAGTGGAAGCCTATATCCAATACATCTGTATCCGGACCTTCATCAGTACGAGTTGTATAAATATATCTTGTAAATCCTAACAGATTAAGATTATCGATGCCTGCATTAACACACGGGCTGTTTTTAGACTGGTTTGAGATTGTCTGGCTGAGATAGTAATTGCCCTGCGGGCCGTTGGTAAAGAGCGGGTCCTTGTCAATATTGCCGTCTCCTGCGTTCAGTGTACATCCGGAATCGACCCAGATAGTATTTACCGAGAATCTTATGTCACTGTAAGAAATATTCAAAGTCGAGGGTCTCGGGTCATATTCGAAACCTGTAGCTACTGCAATTTCAGGACCGTGCGAGGCATAATCATTCCAGAAAATGCTGTTTGTTACGGTGCATATAGCATTATAAGAACTGTACAAAGCGCCGCCATATCCTGTTCCATCAGCATTTGCAAATATTCCCGGAGCTGTATTGCTCACGAAAGTGCATGATGTAATGGCTGGATTCGCCTGCCAGTTGACGGAGATACCGCCGCCGTCTCTGCCTGCAACGTTGGATTCGATAAGGTTATTAATAATTTGCGGGGCATCTGAACTTCCAATGATATAAATACCGCCTCCCGATGTGTATGCGTAGTTGTTTCTTATTTTGCAGTCGGTAATTGTGGCATTTGATGCAAAATTATAAATACCGCCGCCTTGTCCCGGAACAAACATGTTCGGGTCATTTGGGTCGTTCGGGTCAATTGTCGGGCCTGCCGAGTTATTAAAGATTGTGCAGCCTGTAATTTCAGTTTTTGCAGAGCCGTTATACCACAAGCCGCCGCCGCGAAGGGCAGTATTCGATGTTATATTGCAATTATTAAGTTCGATATCTGCCGCACCCCAGTATCCGGCGCCGCCGTCAAAACTTGCCGTATTATTAGAGAACACACTATTCTCGAATATAACTTTTGCGCCAGAAGCAAGATAGAATCCGGCTCCATAATCTGCCGTGTTCTCATAGAAGTTACAATCAATAATTTTCATATTATTTACGGAGCCGCCATATAAACCGCCGCCATACGATTCATTATCGTCATTATTTGCCGTAGTCGCATCAACTGCGGTGTTAAAACTAAAGTTGCATGCTTTGAAGGTAGCTGAAGAATTCGAGGTACAATAAACTCCGCCGCCATTGTTCGCATCGCAACTGGTAATTGTGCAATTTATAAACATGGGGCTTGCATTTGCATCGATAAATATACCGCCGCCAACATCATTAGTTGTACATTCACTGATAGTTACATTCATAATAGTAGGACTGCAGCCGGAGCTAATATATATACCACCGCCACTTTCATCATCAGTATTGCCGTTTATGATAGTGAAGCCGTTAATAATAGTATCCGGACCTTCGCCGTTTTCAAAAATGAAAGCACGTCCTGTTCCATCATCCGAGCCTGAGCAGTCAATTATTGTTCCTGCAATAACATCCGGATCGTCAGGATTTGTGGAAACTAACGTGATTTTTTTGCCGCCGAAGTTGATATTAGGATCATAAGTACCAGGAGCAACAACAAGGATATCACCATCATTTGCATTATTAATAGCGGCTTGAATTGCATCATCGTCGCCTGAAACTATTATAGTATTTCTGGCAGAGAATACAGCAGTGATTACTTTGTCAGAATCCATCACAACAGAGAATATTCCTTCCGCAGAGAGCAGGTTATTGCTGCTGTCATACCATCCTCTGAGAATAAAGCCGGTATTTGGCAAAGCAGTCAATGTCACTTTAGTGCCGTCATAATAGGTGCCGCTGTTTGGCGTCGCTGTTCCCGGACCATTAACATTAACGCTTAGAACGTATTGAGCCGGCATTTCGACATAATGGAAGCCGATATCGACTTTTCCGGTATCTTTGTCACCGTTGGAACTTGTTATATATTGGTTCATACCCAGATTTACTGCCAAGTCACTTCCGGCATCGACGCATGGGCTGTTGACACTCTGGCCTGATGCGGTCTGGCTCAGGAAGTAAGGTTCGATGAACAGCGGGTCTGTGCTTATATTTCCGGTTTTCCAGTTGAGGATTCGGCCCTGTTCTACACGAACACCTTCTTTACCGCCTTCGATGTTGCAGTATGAAACGTTTAATTTCGCCGGATATTGCAGCAATTTCGGGTCGTATTCACTTCCGATTGCAATCTGGCTGCCCAGTCGCGCGGAATTATTCCAGACAATACTGTTAATTAAAGTTGTATTGCTCTCGTATGAGCATGAAATACCGCCGCCCTTGCCGCGAGTTGATATGTTCGGATCGGTCGCCACGTTATCTATAATAGTGCAGTTTGTAATAATGGGCGCTGCGTTCCAGTATGACACGATACCGCCGCCGTCTATTAAAGCCATGTTGTCTGCAATAATGCAGTTCTTTAGTATCGGATTATATGGAGAGCCTCCGAAGTACACACCGCCGCCTGAACCGAGAGATGTGTTATTAGTAATAAAGCTGTTTTGGATAAGAGCATCTGATGACCAGCAGACAATACCGCCGCCGCCGGCACATGTCGAGTTGATCTGTACTTCAACATCTGGAGGATCGGTTATGGAGTTGGCATCTCCTGGAACCGGCCAGGTTGTATCATCGTTCGGATCGAAGCCTTCCGGCCATGTGTTTTCATCATCCACATCAATCGGAGTTCCGGGAATAGTTACTGTATAAGTTGGTCCGTACGCAGTATTATTCCTTATCGAACATTCTGATACTTCCGGTGCACCGCCAATCCAGTAGAGACCGCCGCCGTTTTGTGCGCTGTTACCGGTGAATTTGCAATTCTGCATTTTAATATCAGCTTCATATCCATACCAGTACATTGCACCGCCGTACAGAGATGAATTGTCAGTAAATGTGCTGTTTCGTATTAATAAATTACTTCCATTATAATATCCATCATTAGAATCTCTGGCCTGAATTCCGCCTGCATAAATTGCGCCGCCTTTGCTCCAGCCTTCGTCGAGATGATGGCCTGTAAATACGCAATTATCGATAGTAATATTACAATCAGAAGGCCAGTATAAAGCTCCGCCGTATGAACCTGTTTCATTGTTCAAATATTGAGTTCCGGTAAGAGTTACTGTGCAGTTTGCGTCAAATGACTGCGCGCCTCCGTATGTGCTGGAAGCGTTATTCGAAAGGATGCAGTTGACCAGCTCGACAGTACAGCCATCGGAATAATATTCGGCACCGCCGTAGCTCCTTTCCAGTTCACTGCCGTCAATTTTGCAGTTAGTCATCTTTACTTTGCATCCGATTTGATAGAAGTTTGCACCGCCAAAGTTTTCAGTTGCACTTGTCAGAGAGCCGCCCTGTCCGCCTGCACTCCCGGTTGCACCGCCTGCTGCACCACCTGCTCCAGCCGGGGTGCCGTCACCGCCATTACCCCCGATTCCACCGTCTGCTCCGCCAGCTCCGCCATTGCCGCCGGCATAACCTGTTGTAGCAACAGTGGTTCTTGAGGTACATGAAAGTATTTCTGAGTCGATGATTTCTATTTCACAATTATCACCGAAGAAAATTGCTCCGGCCAGAGAATTTGCTCCGTTTACACCAGCCGTTCCGCCGTTACCGCCATTACCTCCGCTTCCGCTTGCACCCTGTGCTCCTGCCTGACCTTCCTGGCCTCCTGTTTGGCCATCACCACTATCACCGCCTTCACCGCCTTCACCGCCTTCGCCGCCTGCACCTCCTGCGCCTCCAGCGCCGGCAGTGTTGCCAAGACCCTGAATGGTTGAACAATTTTCAATGATTAAATATTTAAATACTGGTTTACAGTTTATACCTAAGTAAATAGCACCGCCGATAGCTTCGCCGCCGTTTCCGCCGTCACCGCCCCGACCACCGATACCGCCAGGACCGCCGTTACCGCCGGCACCGCCGTTACCGCCGTTACCGCCGTTACCGTCGTTGCCATTGTTTAATCCTGGTCCGCCGTTCTGACCTTGCTGTCCATCCTGACCTGTGCCTCCAGCACCGCCTGCACCGCCGTCCTGTCCAGCGCCGCCTGCACCGCCATTTCCACCGATAGCACGACAGTTACGTATTGTACAGTTAAGAACTAATGGTGCGCTGTTTGCATCGAAATAAAAAGCACCGCCGAAACCATTACCACCTGTAGTGCCAATATTGCCATCGACTCCATTAGGGCCTGCTACACCATCTGCGCCAGCTTCGCCATCTGCGCCTGCTTCGCCGTCTATACCGTCAATATCTGCATTAGGATCAGCAGGGTCCGCTTCCGGTTCGTTCGGATCCGGTGCCTGCGGTTCGGCAGGTGCCGGTTGTGCCGGCTGTCCAGGAGCTGCCGGCTGCTGAGGAGCCTCTCCATTCGCACCTAACTGTCCCTGTGCAATGCAATTTTCAACTATCAGGTTCGATAACGTCGGACTGCTTCCGTTAAAACATGCTACAGCGCCGCCATATGCATGGGAGCCTGAGCCTGCTGTATTCGGATCCTGCAGCGCACTTCCGTTACGAATTGTGAAACCATCGATTACAGAATCCGGACCTTCGCCGTTTTCGAGTATGAAGGCTCGCCCTTCCTGCTGGCAATCGATAATTGTTGTTGCCACACAAATCGGATCGTCCGGGTGTTCGCTCGTTATTGTTATTGCCTTGCCGTTGAAATTGATTGAATTGGTTAAGTATGTTCCCGGGCTGACAATAATTTTGTCACCATGAGTGTTGACCGCATCGACCGCTGTTGAAATAGTCTGGTATTCTCCAGGTACATATACCACGCGCGGTTTGCGGAATGACACAGTAACATTCTTGTCGGAATTCATGGTTATCGTATTTGTGTTCGCCCATGAATTATCGTTATCTGTGCCTGTCCATTTATCGATAATATAATTTTGTTCAGGCTCTGCCGCAGCAGTAATGACTGTTCCTTCAGGATAATATTCACCTCTTTTATGAAGAGGAGTAATAGTGCCTTGGCCGCCTATGACTTCTGTTCGCAGCCTGTAAAGAGGAATCTCCGCGAATTCGACTTCTATGGTCGTATTTTGGGTTATAGTAATTGTATTGTTCAGACCTTTTATTGTATCATCGTCTGTTCCTGTCCATCTTAACAGCTTGTGATTCGGATCAGGATACGCCGTGAGCTGCACTACTTCCTGTTTTCTGAATGTCCCGCTGTTAGGTTCGACTCGACCCATAGAATATTCAGCAACATCAGGCGTAACTACAACTCCTTCGATAACTTCGAGAACCTCAAGCTGATAACGCGGAGCCGGCTTTGAAACATAATGGAAACCGATATCAATAATATTGTCATCTGTAATTGCATCGGTAGCCGTCGTATAAATGCCTGTCTGGAGATCTGGATTGAAGCCCGGATTTCCTGCGTTGACACAGGTGCTGTTTGATAACTGACCAGCGGCTATTTGTGTAAGGTAATATTTTCCGAGAGGTCCTTCCAGGAACTTGGGATCTGATTTAATGTTTCCAGGGCCATTGTCACCATCTTCTATACAGGAGTAACTGGCAATGCAGTTTTTCAGGTCATCGCCATTTCCCCAAAGAATACAGTTTGTAATTACCGGCGTAGAATTAAGGAACGCGTGTATTCCGCCGTCTTTAGAAATATTCAAGTCATCGACAAGAATTGTGCAGTTGGAAATATTCGGAGAAGAGTATTCCAGGTAAATGCTGCCGCTTTTATATGTGGATGAATTGTTTGTTATAAGGCAGTTTGTAATAGCCGGATTCGAATAATAGCAGGAGATTGCACCAGCTACGTTTTTCGCAAAATTATAACTTATTTCGCAGTTGGTGATTTCCGGGGTTGCATGGTCGCAGTTTATGCCTCCTGCGATACCTGAAAGGTCCGAGGTAACGTTATTAGTAATAGTACAGTTTATAATAGCCGGTGAAGCATTATAGCAGTCGATTCCGCCGCCATAATACTTTGCGGTGTTATTTGTGATAATACAGTCTAAAATAGACGGAGAAGAACCTTCGCAGCTAATACCTCCGCCGTAGTCTGCGGTGCCCCAGCCGATGATGAAACCCTGTATGATTGAGTCCCTGCCTTCATTGTTATGGAAAGTAACAACAGGAGTGCCCGGATTATTTTCGCCGCTGATATAAGTATTGCTCGGGCTTATAGCAGTATCATTTATATCGTTTGCGTTGCCGCTTCGAAGGGTAATGGCTTTACCCTTGAAATCGATGGTCTCTTTATAAGATTTAGCTGAATCTGCAATCAGAATATCGCCGTCATTGGCATCATTAATTGCACTTTGTATGTTAGTATAAGTAAAAATGACGGGCGCAGTGTCATTAGGATTATATCTAACGACTTTTCCCTGCCTGCCGGAGGGAGCTCCCATAAGCGCCATTTCCAGATTTACGCTTCCGCCGGACAGATTAAGACGCGGCGAAGCCAAAATCGGATCGGCAGTTGTAAGCAGAAGACTTTTGACTGATTGAGCATCAATTTCCGGATTCATCGCCATGATAACGGCGGCTTGCGCCGAGGCATATGCCGCTGACATCGATGTGCCGCTAAGTGTCGCATGTTCAGCAGAAATGCTTCCCATGAGCATTGCGGAAGTCTGATAAGTGGGCGCAGCGCTTAAAATATTCTTTCCCGGCGCAGCTATATCGACTGAAGAGGGACCAAAATTTGAAAAATCGCAGGCATTGTTGTTTTCATCGATTGCCATAACGGAGATAATATTTCCAAGATCGAAACTGGCTGGATAGATGGGATTGATATCGTTATTATTTCCATAGCCGTTACCTGCTGCGGCTATAAAAAGAACTCCTGAATTCCCTGCGTCTTTGATTGCATCGTAAAGAGCCTGGGAATATGTAGAGCCTCCCCATGAAGCATTGATAATCTTTGCTCCGTTATTAACCGCGTAAGCGATTGCTTCTACTGCATCACTTACAAATACTTCCGGTTCGAGAGAGTAATCATCCGCGAAGATTTTCAAAGCCATCAGATTGATTTTTGCATTAATATCGACATTGTTATTGCCAATTTTATTTATTATGCCCGCAATATGAGTTCCATGATAATATGAATCTATCGGATCGCTGTCACTATCGGTTCGATTGGCAGCGAGTGCGCCTGCAAAGTCGTATCCGTAAATGTCATCAATGTATCCGTTGCCGTCATCATCTATACCGGATTCGCCATTTTTTTCAGCCTGGTTCACCCAGATATTACCAGCCAATTCCGGATGCTTATAATCAATTCCGGTATCTGCTATTGCCGCGATAACATCTGTTTGTGCTTCTCCGGAGTCTGATTCTGCTGTTTGGCATGTCTGTACTGCGTTGTAAGCCTTTATTAATGCGGCAATGTTGCCGGCAGAAGAGCCGAGCAGCTTATACTTATAGTTAGGTTCGGCGTATCGTACATTTGCCGAGAGGTTGAACTGGATAAACGCATCGACAACAGAAGTATTATCCGGCAGCCTGACTACAGCCAGGCCTTTTTTTACAGAATCGTATTCCCTGTCCACAACTGAGCCGGAAACAATATAATCCGAGACTATGTTTCTGATTGACCGCCTCGTCCCTGGTCCGGATATAACCGGTCCGCTTGCAGGCTGTTCGCCCGGTGCAGGGTCGTTAAAACAAACGAGCAGTTCCCCCTGTTTAAAGCGTGAGGATTGTCCCTGTGACAAGTTGAGCAATCCGAATGTCGGTAAATCAGACGCCGCTGCAAATGCGGCGGTGAACAACAAAATCATTATATTGAATAGAATTTTATGTTTCATGTTTCTGCTTCTATAAAAGTGCATAAGTTATATTTGAAACCTTAAAATACTCTGTAAAAATACAGTGTTAATCATCCATAAAGCACTGCTGCAGTGCAAATATCGCAATCAGGACTAATAAAGACTTTCCAGTTCTCCCATGGCCTCGGCTTCGCTTTCTTCCTGCAGAATGATAGTCGGCTTAACAAGAAGCAGCATTACCATCTGGTCTTTGGTTTTGCTTCGATTCATAAATAATCTGTTAATGATTGGGATTTTATTTAATATAGGCACACCTGCTTCCTTATTGATTTCCTGACTTACTCTCTGACCGCCTAATAGCAAAGTACCCCCGTCAGGTATGCTGACACGAGTCTGAAGTTGTGTTTGTGCTGTTTCAGGATAAGTAGTTTGGAACGTTTCAACATCTCCATCTGCATTAATAAAGTCAACAGTGTGAGTTCGGAGCCTTACTAAATCCGAATATGTAAAATAGACACTAAGTATAACATATTTCTTGTCATGTGAAATGGTCGGAGTAATTTGCAGAGGTACGCCAACCTGTACGTTTAGAACTTCTGCTGTATAATCTGACGCAGTAACTGCAGTACCAATGCCGGAAGGAGTAACAGTTGTTGTAGAACGAGGCGGAGGTACATATGATACGTCAATCATATTAGAGAACGTTGCCGATTCCCCATCAAGAACAGTGGCTCTTGGTGCAACTAATGATTTTACATCGGTTCTTGCCTGTGTTGCTCTAACCAAAAATGAAACCTGTAAATCATCGAGTATTGAGCCATAACCGCCTCCTACGCCCAAAGCTGCAGGAATAGCAGCTAAGCTGCCCTGAACTTTTGTTGGTTCTGGAGTCGTTGATACGAAACTACCCTGCTGGAATTCCATTAATCCCCACTTGCCGCCTACATTCGTAATAAAATCTAAATCTAAACCTACATCATTAAGCCAGTTTTCGGCTACCTGGAGTATTCTTGCTTCAATTGAAACCTGATGTCCGAGAGACTGGCGCAGTGACGCGAGTAATTGTTCAATTTGAGCATGAACTTCGGGAGTATTTGTAACAGCGAGTTTCTTTGGGGACTGAGCAGGATAAGGATAAATAGTACCTTCTCCTTCATCACTTGTATCATACCATGTGTCAGGCTCAATAATCTGCTGGATGAGATTAACCAGTTCACCACTGGTATTTCCGCCGCCGCCGCCATAACCGCCCATCATGCTACTGCCATAACCGCCCATCATGCTGCTGCCATAACCGCCCATCATGCTGCTGCCATAGCCACCCATCATGCTGCTGCCGTAACCGCCCATCATGCTGCTGCCATAGCCGCCCATCATGCTGCTTCCATAACCTCCGCCGCCGTATCCACCCATCATACTGTTGCCGTATCCGCCGCCATAACCACCACCAACACCGCCATATCCGGTATTACCACCGTAGCCTGTGTTTCCATATCCAGTATTGCCATAACCGGAAGTTCCGTATCCAGTAGTTCCATAACCGCCCATCATGCTGCTGCCATAACCACCCATCATACTGCTGCCATAACCACCCATCATGCCGCCCATCATACCGCCCATCATACCGCCCATCATACCACCACCAGTAGAAGGCATTCCAACGAGATCAGCGATATTATAAGTTCGCTGAACCATATTACTGGGAAGATTTTCCTGTGTTGCTATCAATACGACACCTTCTCGAACGACATATCCCAGTGGCACATCAACAGTTGAAAGGCCGGCGAGCAAGACTTCTATTGCCGTTTTCATTTTGACACTTGCTAATGGTCCCATCTCTGCCGGTGTTGTCGGCTGAATATCGGGTAAGTCTGCCAAATCTCGCCAGTTCGGTTGTATCTGGAGAGGCGGAGTTACTGAATTTTTAATTCGTTCTATAACTTCTGCAAATGTCATATTCTCATCAAGAGAAGAGAGGTCAACAACTTGCTGTAATTGTTTATATACAGCTTCTTCGCTTTCATCTCCGCCGAATGGTTTGTCTGGCTGTCTTGTTTTTCTGTTTTTTAATTCACGGAAGTTGTCAGGATAAGTAATAATGTTAGAGTAAGGAATTTGTGCTTCTTCAGTTTGAATTAAAATGTTTGCATTCTCCAGATCCCTTTTCTTTTCAAGCAAAACCTGATTATAAAAATACTGATTGTCTCTTATTTCTTCCTGGAGAATTTTTGCCTTGTTATTTAATGGATCTATTTTAAGGAGCTGATCCAACTGTCCAAGTGCGGCATCGTATCGTTCCTGTTTCGCATTTTCTATTGCTCCAGCCATAAGCTCATTGACTCTTTTCTTCGTATCTGCCTCTTGTCGCTGTCTTAGCTCCGCCTGTTCTTTCAGGGCGGCTTCATTTCTGCTTGCCTGTGTGCTCTGAGCCTGTATCTGCTCCTGGCTGGTTATTTGCTCATTGAGAGAATTAAATTGTACTTGATATTGCTGATAGAGGTCGTCTCCAAGCTCCATCTTATATTGATTTGTTATAGTCTGAGTATCCCGTACAGCTAATTTAGCCAAATCGAATTTGCCCTCACCGATGTTCTTTTGCACCTTGATAACGGTTTCAGTGGTAATAGTCTTGATATAATCTCTTATTTGGTCCCTTTGCTGTGTTATGGTGTCAAGATAACTCTGCTGACCGGCTTCTGCCGCAGGTTCAATATCAATCATTTCCGATTGGATTATTCTGTTGGCGGGAGCTTCATATCCGGCTGAAGAAAGTGTATTCTGACTTTGTTGTGAATTAGTGTTGCTATTTTGAGCCAGAATTTTATCGATTCTTTCTATATCAGCTTCCAGAGTTTGGACCATTGCCTGTGGAATTGCGCCGCTCCCTATCAACTTCAAATATCCCTCTTTGGCTTTTGCATATTGACCGGTTTGATCATATTCCCTGCTTTGATAATAAATCTTAACGATTTCATTATCTTTAGCTGAAGCAGTCTGCAGCGGTTCTGTGTTTTGTGCCGGTTTTGATGAAGATGCCTGTTTATCAGCGGAATCAATCAGACTCGATGAAGTTCCGTTGACTGCCATGCGGATTTCGATTTCCTTTAAGAGATTAACGAGTTCGGCATGTTCAACTTTAGGCAGGAACTCGTTCTTTTGGATTGATTCTAACAGCTTTTTAGCATCACTGAGCTTATTTTTATTATAGAGTTCTTTTGCCGACCAGAAAATATCCATAACGTTTTTCTGCTCAACAGACGCTTTTCGGGCTTTTTCAATCTTCGTATTAAGCTCTGTGCGCTCTGCATCGGTCAGATAATCCTGGTATCTCTGTGCCATAAGAAGGGTACTTTGCGAATCATCGTATAACCCTTCTTTGTACTGTTCATCTCCAACCTGGATGAAACTTTGAACTGTTTGATGGATAGTCTCCTTGCGGTCAAAGTTTTCGCTTGCGCGCAATGTCGTTGATGATGTTGATGCAATCAATACAAACGACATAATTGACGTGATAAGTAGAGTTAGAGACTTTTCACAAAGGATTTTTGTCAAGAAAATTGGCTTGCTCAAAATAAACCTCCTGCCTTCAAAAAAAACCACCCTCGTAGGGAAACACCCTACGATTATAATATGTTTTCAACAACCTCCAGTATCAAGAATAGACCGGACTTATATTATTTCAGTTTACTAAAAATTTTCATTATTGCAAGAGAAAAATTTGATTTGAAGCTGTTTGGCCGATAATATCTTTGTAAATATTCCTGCAATTGGGAAGTTTTCTAATAGCGAGGAAAAAATATAGTAATATTAAAATAGCTTTTTTTGTTGAAAAAATGAGGTTACAAAATGATTTTGAGCAATAAAGATAATAAACCGGTAATTTTGGCAATCGAAACTTCCAGCAGGATAGGCTCTGTTGCATTGGGTTTTGGCGATAAAATTGCGGGTATCGCCTCATTTTCGGGTTTTATGAGACATAGCGCTGAAATTTTCCCTGCAATTGAAGAGCTTTTGGCTGGTTCTGGTATTAATCCAAACCAGATTGAGCATATTTATATCTCTAATGGACCTGGTAGCTTCACGGGTCTTCGTATCGCCGCCGCGATAGCGAAGATGGTGTATTTAGCAAATCCTGTAAAAATTGTCACAGTCAGTTCGCTTGATGTAACAGCCTGCAATGCGGCTGATGCTGTAAAAGCGGCACAGAAGGAAGAAAAGTTTTTATTAGAAATCGGGAAAATACAAAAAGTTGCTTCGGTTCTTGATGCAAAAAGAGGGCAGTTTTTTATTGCGGTATATAATGTTATCATTGAGGGAACTGAAGTGAAACTCGATAAGGTTGTGCCTGATTATATCATAAGCGCTGCGGAATTTACTGCTCAATTTGCATGTGAACAGAATCCGATTTGGCTGCTTGGAGACGGTTTATTATTTCACAAGCAGGAGTTTCAAACGGATGGTGTGAATTTTTTTGAAGAGAAGTACTGGAGTCCTCGTGCCGAGAAGGTTTATATTCTCGGCAGGGAATTAGCCGGAAAGAACCAATTCGCCGAGCCTGTTGGATTTAAGCCTTTCTACTTGTACCGCCCTGAGATTATCACAAAACAGCGGTAGCGGAATATAATTATTGTAATCTTTTTTTGCCTTCTTTATTTTCTGCATATATAAATATCTATCTCATAAATACTTACGCTCATTTCCAGATTTTACAAAAATCAAAAAGACATAAGTGAAATTTCTTGACAGAAGTTAACCGTATGGATAGATTAAGAGCTTTATTATTTGTGCATGTGAACGCAAGCACAAGTAATTTGTGTGTAGTAGTGAAATTGATAATCGAATGTTGAGCATAAAATGTATATGAAGCACAAACGGATTCCGGATGAGACGATTCGCAGATTGCCCTTATATCTTCGCGGACTTGTGTTTTTGCTCCAGGAGGGACATTTGAGCGTATCCAGCGAGAAATTCGGTGACTATGTAGGCGTAAACTCCTCCCAGATAAGGAAGGATTTTTCATACTTCGGCGAATTTGGCGTTCGCGGCGTAGGATATGATATAAGAAAGCTGGCGATAGAGATAAAGGGAATATTGAAACTTAATGAAATTCATAAAGCCGCTTTGATTGGGGCGGGCAATCTTGGTTCGGCAATTATCTCATATCCGGGATTGCAGTTGTATGGTTTTGATATCACAGCCGTTTTTGACAATAATACTCACAAAATTGGGAAGAAAATCAGGGATATAGAAATACTCGATGTTGCAAAGCTTGGTATATTGAAAAAAAAGAACATCCAAATCGGTATAATCACTGTTCCGAGAAACGCAGCACAGGAAACGGCTGATGCACTTGTTAAAGCCGGAGTTACAGGTATTCTTAATTTTTCGCCCTGTTATATTATTGTTCCTAAAAATGTCAAGGTAATTACTATTGACATAGCCGGATATCTTGCGAGAATGCCTTATTATATAACTGCAGGGTAAGAAAAGTGCTGAAAAGTTCAGAAGGAATAAACAGAAAAGTATGAAATATTATAGGGAATCCAAATGAGCATAAAGAAAATTTCAAAAGATGAATTTAGGCTGGTTGTGGATAAGCTGATTGGTAAAGGAAACGTTTTTGGCGTTAAGTCAAAAGGGGACAAGTTCGATTATGGTCAGCTTGAATCATCGAAAGAGCTGAGGCTTGACTACGATGTAACACTCCAGCCTCCCAAGAAGTATTTTCAGCCTCCAGTCGAAACACTTGTAACATACCAGGGGCAGGGCAATTACAATTCGCAGTATGACTGCGAGAAGTTTGTCCTTATTGGTGTGCATCCATACGATATGATAGCCATAAATCAAATGGATATTTTATTCAGTCAGGATAACTATGACAGCCATTATTTTGCTCGGCGAAATAACGCAACGATAGTTGCATGTGACGTTGTTAATGCATCTCAGAACGTATTTGCATCCTCGATGAATACCGCCGTTGTTAAAGATGGTTTTGATGTTCTTCTGACCGATATTGGCGACTCTTACATTGCAGAAGCAGCTACCCAAAAGGGCGAAGAACTTCTGGCTCTTGCCCAAAAAGCCGGGGAAGCGACTAAGGACGATTTGCACAAGCGCCAGGCAGTCTGGGACAAGAATAAAAAAGAACTGAACAAACATCAGTTAAATTGCAGTGTTACATACTTGCCGAAACTCCTGGAGCGTGCTTATAATAATCCAATCTGGGAAGAGAAAGCCAAAACATGCTTCTCGTGCGGCTCATGCAACCAGGTATGCCCTACATGTTATTGTTTTAATGTTCAGGATGATGTGAACTGGGATCTCAAGAGCGGCAAACGGGAAAGAGCCTGGGACGGCTGCCTGCTGGACGGTTTTACGAAGGTTGCTGGTAATCATGAGTTCAGGAACAACAGGGCGGATAGATTTCGTCACAGGTTATATAGAAAGGGAAAATATGTCCCGTCGAAAATCGGCGGTCAAATTGCCTGTGTCGGCTGCGGCAGATGTATCGGAGCGTGCCTGCCTGATATTGCAAATCCCGTAAATGTTTATAATAAGCTGATAGATGATATTGGAATAATTTAAAAAAGAAGAGTTTAAATAAGGAGCACTATTAATGTGTAATTGTTGTGCCGAAAAAAAAGATATTTACTTGCCTGCGCCGGCTGCGATTCAGGAAGTAAAAATGCTCAATGGAACAGAACTCTATCTCAGGCTTTCGATGGATGGAAGCCCCTTGGAATATGTTCCGGGACAGTTCGTTGAAGTTTCAATCGCAGGAATTGGCGAAGCGCCGATTTCCATTAGCTCTTCCCCGACTTTGGGAGACAGCTTCGAGCTTGTAGTGCGAAAAATCGGAAATGTGACGAATGCCATACATAACCTGAAAAAGGGCGACAAGGTCGGGATAAGAGGTCCGATGGGTAAAGGTGTTTATCCGATAGAACAGACGAAAGGCAAAAACCTTGTATTCATTTGCGGCGGCATCGGGCTTGTCCCGCAGCGATCTTTCATAAATTATGTGCTGGATAACCGCGAAGACTATGGGATTGTTACTATATTGCTCGGAACGAGAAACCCTTCGGAGAGACTGTTTCATTCGGAGCTTGAGGCATGGAGCAGGCGAAAAGATGTAAAGTTCCTTGAAACAGTTGATAAGGGTGATGAGAAATGGAAAGGAAACGTCGGTGTGGTAACAACTCTTATACCGAAAATTGAAAATGAATTGAAAGATGCTGCTGTTTTAATTTGCGGCCCGCCTGTTATGTATAAGTTCGTTCTTATGTCGCTCAAAGAGCAGGAAGTGACGAGCGACAGGATTTACCTCAATCTTGAAAGAAAAATGAAATGCGGCGTTGGTAAATGCGGGCACTGCCAGATAAATAAATATTATGTGTGTATCGATGGACCCGTATTTTGTCAATCCGATTTAAAAGATGTGCCGGAGGCTATTTAAATGAGTAAACCGAAGATAGCAATTTTTGACTTTGCCTGCTGTGAAGGCTGCCAGCTTCAGATTGTAAATCTCGAAGAAGAAATCCTGGATTTGCTTGGTGTCGCTGATGTAGTCGAATGGCGGGAAGCAATGAGTGAAAAAAGTGACCAGTACGACATAGCAATTGTTGAAGGTTCAATTACTCGTCCTGAAGATGAAGAAAGAGTAAAAAAAATCAGAAGCCGTGCTAAAATTCTGATTGCTTTGGGAGCTTGTGCCACGATGGGCGGTGTGAACAAGCTCAAAAATAATTTCGAGCTTGATGATGTGAAGAAATGCGTTTATAAACAGGATGCTAACAAACCTCATCTCAGCACAGCTTTAACTAAAGCTGTTGATGAAGTAGTAAACGTTGATTTCAAAGTGCATGGATGTCCTATAGACAGGAAGGAGTTTACATATATTGTCCGGTCTCTGTTATTAGGAAAGACACCCGAAATACCAGATTATCCTGTTTGTGTCGAATGCAAGGCAAAAGGTAATCCATGTCTTTGGGAATATGGCCAGGTCTGTCTTGGCCCGATTATCAGAGCCGGTTGCGGCGCACGATGCCCATCTTCGGGTTTCAGATGCTTCGGATGCAGAGGTTATGTTGATAATCCTAATGTTGATGCGGCCAAAGATGTTATTGAAAAATATAATTTGAATATTGATGACCTTAAAACGAAAATGGTCCTCTTTGGAAGTACACAGGAGCCAACTTTATGAGTAAAGATCTAAATATACACGTTGAGCATGTTACACGAGTAGAAGGACACGGTAATATTTTAGTAAATGCCAGGAACGGCAAGGTAGAAAAAGTCCAGTGGCAGGTTCCGGAAGCGCCGAGATTTTTTGAGGCAATGGTTCGCGGCAGAAGTTACGAGGATATTCAAACCATAGTCAGCAGGATATGCGGAATATGCTCGATTACTCATTCATTGGCATCGACAAAAGCCGTAGAAAACGCTCTTGGTTTAACAGTTTCAGAGCAAGCAGACAAGATTAGAATCTTAATGCACTATTCAGAACAATTGCAAAGCCATATTTTGCATGTTGGTTATTTAGCTGCTCCTGATTTCTTTGGTGCTCCTTCTGTTGTGCCGCTGGTTGCAAAGGCAAAAGATGTAGTCTTGGCAGTGATTAGATTGCATAGACTTGCTAATGAATGGTCTGACCTTATCGCCGGAAGGACAACACATCCTGTTACCTTGAAGCCCGGCGGTTTAACAAAAATACCTACAGAAAAACAATTAAGAGAATTGCAGGGAAAACTTATAAACTCAATGGCTGATTTGACCGCAGTCGCGAAAGCTGTTCTTTCTGTTGCTGATAGTATTCCTGATTTTACACGAAGAACAGAATATGTATCACTAATTCATCCTGACCATTACACATTTTATCATGGTGATATTACTTCAGACCAATATGACGGCACAGTCAAAGTAAACGACTGGAAAACTGTTGCGAATGAATATGTCAGTGACCAGTCAACCGCGAAATGGACTAAGTGGCACATGGATTCTTATGCAGTTGGTGCTCTTGCCAGATTTAATAATAATGCTGAATTATTGTGCGATCCTGCTAAAGACGTAGCCAAAATGTTTGGTCTGGAAAAAGGTAACTGTAATCCCTTTATGAATAATGTCGCTCAGATTGTTGAATCTGTTCAAGTGGTACAGGAAAGCATTAAATTGATTGACGAGTTGCTGACCAAAGGATTGAAAGACGAAACTGTTAAAAGTTCACCAAAAGCCGGTAAGGCCAGCGGCTGTGTCGAAGCTCCTCGCGGAATACTCTTCCATGAATATGAATTCGACAAGAATGGGAATTGCGTCGCCGCAGATATTTGTATTCCGACGAATCAGAACCATGCAAATATTCAGAAGGATTTTGAAAAATTCGTGCCGGAAATAATTGACGAAGGGCAGGATGCCGTTCGTCAGAAACTTGAAATGCTTGTTCGCTCTTATGACCCGTGTATATCCTGTTCGACACATATGCTTGATGTGCAGTTCGTATGAAAAAACACACTATAGTACTGGGACTTGGTAATCCGTTAATGTCGGATGAAGGTATAGGTGTGTTTCTTTTAAACAGGCTTTCAGAACTTTCGGACAAGTATCCTTTAGTTGAATTTTTTGACGCAGGGACAGGGGGGATGAATTTGCTGTACCTTTTTGAAGGAAGGGAAAAAGCAGTCTTTATTGACTGTGCAAATATGAAAGAAGAACCGGGTCAGATAAGAAAATTTACTCCGGAACAGGTTAGAAGTGTAAAGCAGCTTGCTCACCAGTCTTTGCATGAGCAGGATTTGATGAAAATAATTAAAATGGCAAAATACCTGGGCCAGTGTCCAAAAAATATTGTAATTTTTGGAATTCAGCCTAAAGAAACTTCTTTAGGTCAGACTATCAGCAGAGAACTTGAAGAAAAAATCGATGATTACGTCAATATTATTTGTAAAGAACTTAATTAATGTTGTATTGAAGGAACAGAAGAATGGAAAAAGCAACAGTTCTTATTGTAGATGATGATCCTGATATTACCGAAGCGATGAAGGTAGTTCTTGAGCATAAAAATTATGCCGTCAATAGTGCAGGCAGTGTTGAGCAGGCGATGGATAGCCTGAGAAAGAAACGTCCTGATGTAATGATTCTTGACGTAATGATGGAAACGCCGCATGACGGCTTCATTTTAGCACGTCAGTTGAAACAGGATGACAGATATAAAGATATTCCTATCCTTATGCTTACCGGCGTGCAGGACAAGATGGGTATCGATTTTGAATCCGCTGCCGGAGATGAGACATGGCTGCCTGTTGATGGGTATCTGGCAAAACCTGTCAAACCTGATATTCTTTTGAAGAAACTCGGCAGCCTTCTTAAAAAACCTCAGTAACAGCGTATGGAAAGTCTGCTTAAAAGAACCGGACGCATTCATAGCGCCTATTGGCTTGTTAAGCTGAGGTGGGCTGCCATATTAGTTCTCGGTATGGGAACTTTCTTCGCCAAAAGAGTAATGGGCGTAACTTTGCCCGAGAGCAGGCTTTATATAATGACCGGGATATTAATTATTTATAATTTTTTCCTGTTCAATTATATAAAACATCTTACAAGAGAAAAACAAGAACCTTCGTCGAAAAGAATCAGCAGAATGATTATGTTTCAGATTTCTGCGGACCTTTTTATTTTAACGGCCATACTTCACTTTTCAGGCGGCATCGAGAATCCATTTTGTTTCTTTTTCATTTTTCATATGATAATCGCCAGCATTCTCTGCACAAAGCTGCACAGTTATATCCAGGCTGCTCTTGCTATTTTTCTTTTCAGCATGATGGTTGTTCTTGAGTTTTTCAGGATTATTAATCATTATCCGCTCGAAGGTTTTGCTGCCCATAACCTGTATTTGGATTTTACTTTTATCAGCGGAACGCTTTTTGTTTTTTCAAGCACGCTTCTAATCGGCGTATATATGGCGACTTCTATTGTCGAGCAGTTGCGGCAGCAGGAGGAAGAGTTGGAGCAGGCAAATAAACTGCTTGAAGAAAAAGACAAAATTAAAAACCAATACGTATTGCGGGTTACACATGATATAAAGGGGCACCTGGCAACTATTGAAAGCTGTATCGATCTTGTATATAGTGAAATATTGGGACCTTTGAACGAGAAACAAAAAGATATGACAGCAAGAGCATACCGCAGGACAGTCAAATGCATGAATTTCATCAATGCTCTTCTGAAAATCACACGATTGAACCTTGCCGGAAAACTGGAGAAAGAGCGTTTCCAGCTTAACAAGATTATATCAGGTGCTGTTGCAGCAGTTCAAACTCAGGCATCCGAAAAGAATATCAGTGTCAAATATGAAGGAACTGACTCTGTTTATGAAATTATTGGAGAACAGGTGCTTATCGAGGAAACTATTACGAATATTCTTTTTAATGCGATAAGATACACACCTGCCGGAGGAAAAGTTATTTTGGCTGTAAAAGATAATGTCAGTGAATATCTTATTCAAATCAGAGATACGGGAATGGGTATTCCAAAGGGAGATGAAGAAAAGATATTCGATGAGTTTTACAGGTCTGCCAATGCGCGGAAAGTCGAACGTGATGGTACTGGTCTCGGATTGTCTTTTGCAAAGCAGGCTGTTGAAAAGCACGGCGGTAAAATCTGGGCTGAAAATAATTCCGATAAAGGCAGCACTTTCAGTTTTACACTACCGAAAGCAGCAAAAGCATGAATAAAACAGTGGAAATTATTGAGAGTTTTGGTAAAGCCAGGTAAAAATACGCTTCATTTTCTGTTCAAAGTTTGTCTTATCTTAAGCAAGTCAGTCAGAATTCGCCATGAGCTTCGTGAAGGGGACAGACGAGTGTCGGGGTCGCACGTCCAGTTAATTGGAAACTCTATGATTTTGCAGCCGTCTTTTTGAGCAAGCATTATAATTTCAATATCAAAAACAAATCCGTCAGTTTGGCATTTTTTGTATAAATTTCTTGCGATATCACCTTTGTAAATTTTGAAACCGCATTGAGTATCAGTAAATTCTGCGGGGATTTTCATATCATGGACTACAAACCAGTGAAAAATCTTCGAACATATACGCCTGTAAATGCTCTGAGGTCTTTCAATATGGCATCCTGATATTTTTCTCGAACCATGTGCAATGTCGCATGTACCGCTTTTAATCAGGTCGAGACCTCGCAGTGTATCTTCATAAGGTACGCAGCAGCCGCTGTCGGCAAACATTACATACTCACCGCTCGCATGTTCGATTCCTTTGCGAACTGCATAGCCTTTGCCGTGATGCTGGTTGCTGTGTATAACCTGAAGTTTTACATTGGAAGGAACTATGACTTTCTTTGCCGTCTCAGAGGTATTATCTTTGCTGCCGTCATCGACAACGATAATCTCGCCTTTCAAATGATGAGATGTCAGAAAGCCTGATGCTTCTTTAATATCGCGTTCTATCTTTCTGCTTTCATCGTACGCCGGTATTACTATCGATAAATCCATTAGCAAATTATATCCAGGATCATGTACATTATCCAGAATCTATATATGATTTGTTTTCTATGCCTGTAAAATATCCTTGCTGTTTACTGAGTTGAAAATATTTTTGGCAGTAATAAGTTTCGTTTTATTCAGCAGTTCGAATGAGTGTTTTTTGAGGATAGACTCCATATTTTTTTCGTTTTTAAGGGCAGCACTTGCGTTTTCGAATATTTTTTTCTCTAAGGGACAGGATGAATCTGCGTCACTGACAATTTTTAGAAAGCGCTTTTGATGTTTTTCTGTAAAATCATTTCCCTCTTTAAGTACGAAGTAAATTTCATACAATGCGATAAGATAAACAACTGCCAGTTCAATTGCCATGCGGTAAAATTTTATATAATTCACGCTCCTGATATATTCCTGGTACATCTTGGAATTATCTTTATCCTTTTGATATTCGCTGTGCGCTTTTTTATAAGGTCCGATCTGTTGGCATACCCTGAGTATAAGCAGAAGATTATCGACAGAGTTTTCGATATTATCTTCCGGGGGGCAAGAGCCGTAAGTTTCCACAAATCCCCGCTGCAGGAAGTACCTGAACCAGTCTTCGGCATTTTTAGAAGTAAAACCGGTGACACAATCAGCCCATTTTCTGAAATCTTGTTTGAAGAAGTCGTATTTATCGCCGCTTTTTTCCTCTATGCGGTAGACTTCTGTGTATAAGAAGTAATCCTGAAAGACTTCACATTCCCGATGTTTTTTTCGATTATCACCGCTGCGATAGTAGGGGCCTGCTACACTATTGACGACAGGATGAATAATCTGGTCAGCGGCGATATGGGTAAGATGTCCTGCTATATAGGCGAGTTTTCTGTAGTCATCGTCAAGCAATTGCACTTTACCATTTTCTCTTATGACGTCGCTGAACATTACTTCGACAAGCCTCAGTGGAAATTCGTTCGGCTTATGTGAATGCAGGTGATATGCCCATGGAGTAACTCCTTTAGCCTGAACGAAACCCTCTGTAAGCATGTCCTTTACCGAGCTTGTCATGTTGGAATAATAGTAGAGATCGGGCCCGAGGCTGCCGAGATTTACATATGCCTTGTAATTCTTTTTACCCGAAGTATCATCGAGAATATCAGCAAATTCTTTAAATTCCGGTATTCCTTTTGCTTTGAGAGTTTGCATGGCTTTGTGAGCGATGAGCATATGAGTAATGTTGGCCGGCATAAAGATTTCCTTTCTTTTAATATAAGCCTTTTTCTTAAAATCCTTTTTGTTGATAAAATCATATTTTGTGCTTATAATCAATCTAAATGTTTATAATTTGCGCCCGTAGCTCAGTAGGATAGAGCACCGGTTTCCTAAACCGGGGGTCACAAGTTCGAATCTTGTCGGGCGTATTGGAAATATGAAGAATATTGTATTCTTATGTATAAATTCCCGAAAACAACTAATCCACAAGCACCAGGCCATAGTAATTCGGACACTGGCGACGGATTCTTACGACTTCTATCGGGAAGCCGGCCTTTTTTACAGTCGAGAAGACGTCTATCCCGCAAGCTTCCATTGCCGGTCGGGCACGTTCGGGATGTTTGCATTGCCCGTTTTTCACCGGACAGTTTTTGCAGAAGCAGCACGGACCGGCACCAAGACCGAATGCCTTCCAGGCACCTCGAAGGAAAATCTCTCGCTCAAGGTCGGCAACTGTTGATTTGACGTCAGTTTCCGGGTCAAAATGCATTATGATTGACCGGTTATATGAATCCAGCACCTTCCGCATCTGCTCCGGTGTCGGTGTAAACGGCGGGCAAACCAGGCACTGCCCGTAGCCGTCGCATCCGAACTGGCATTTCAACCGGACCCATGGTGCAGTTACAACATTCGATGGTGAGATTATACGAGCACCTTTTACACCGGACTTCTGCTTTGCAATGTTGCACAATTCCTCATTAGGTATCTTTTTGAATTTTATGGTTATAGTATGGCATCTCTTCATTTTTCACCTCTGGTTTATACAATCATATAGATTTTCTATGTAATTTTTACCCAATACTAAAAAATATAGCAACAAATCTATAGAATAAAAACTTTTATGAAGATACGCCAACAGCATATAGAAGTCCATGATAGAATTCTATGCTGAATATAAAATATGGTAATTTTATCGGCTGTTAAAAAAAGGGGCTTATACCCAAGAAGAGGTATAAGCCCCAAAATAAACCTTCTTTTAAAACCCATCTATAACTTCCTGACTGAAAAGCGTTTTATTAGAACTGCTTTTTTCAAGAAGTCTCAATTGACTTTCGTTAAAAACTAAAATTATTGATATCTGCTATTGGCACGCAGTACGATAACCAGCCAGGTACAATACTTCAGCTTCAGATAAGGCACGATTGTAGATATTGAACTCATCAATTGTTCCTGCCCATTCCGGATCTTGACCATAAGGAGCCTTTCCAAGATAGGCTTGTGCCGTCGATATATTCTCGATATGGTTATTTTCCGACAACGCTGATTTACCCATTAACTCACCGTCAATGTACAAAGCAATTTCAGTGGCAGTAACCGTTGCAACCATATGGTGCAGCAATCCATCATCATATTCAGGACCATTGACAAGGGATTCAGTTGCCCATGGATCAGAGTAATTGCCGCAGCTAATCGCTGCACGGCTAACATCATCACCTCGAGCCGAGGTAATCATTAAGTAATCAACTCCCATCCAAGTTGCATTCGGATTAGACAGACCAAAAGAAGCCAGCATTGTAAAGCCTGTATTAGCGCCTTCTGTCGGAGTGTACCATGCTTCGATGGTAATTTCATTATAAGAGTTTATATCGATTACATCGCCCGGCATCTCCATCCAGTCATCGAGACCATCAAGTATAAGCGAGCCATCGACAATATTGGCATCACCAATCAAAACACCATTAGCATCCCCGATCATATCATCGGCTGTGCCATTTTCAAATGTGTAGGAATGAGTCAAATTCCCAATTCCCGGATCACTTGGTAAAACAGGCTTGTATCCGATACCATCGTACCAGGTACGAGCATTGCCTGTGAGGTGGTTGGGATCGTCATCTATATAAACATCGATAGTTGACGTCATTCCCGTCCTGCCGATCCATACCTGCCACAAATTTCGATTTGATTCAGCCAACATCGGAACAGGTTCTCCAAAATAGCTCGCATCAGCGAGGGCAGCTTCTCCATTAGGATCATGGGCAAGGTAAAGCGGCAAATCACCATCAAGGTTCTCCAAAGAAGCCTGTATTCGCCATTGAGCGGCATCGGCCCAGAAGTAAACGTACACATCATAGACACCTTCAGTTACATCAACCGATGTCATCAAGCGCGGACAATCCTCAGTGTTGAGGTCCGCTTCCCAGCTTCCTCCGGACTCGAATATATTGCCTCCATTTGCCAATCCAGCACGCTGACGCCAAAGACCATCGGCGCCACTGCCTGAAGTGCCCGGATCACCGGCTATCAGCTCTTCGCCCGTAGCAAACGTTGTGTTCGCAGCTACATTAGGATCACTTGCATCCTTCGCATCCACATAGGTAATCAGAGAAGTAATCTGAACATTATCCAATACCGGCCATGGATCACCACCTTCCAGCATATAGTTGTTGAACCGAAGGAAGATTTCATCCCCCGCGTTGGCTTTGGAAAGATCCAGTGTAACTACAACGGGGAAAATCTCACCATCAGTGCCGAGTGCGACATGATCATACGATGCATAGTCGAGCAGGGT
>JAFGEF010000081.1 GCA_016931715.1 Sedimentisphaerales bacterium | reverse complement strand
CGGCGCCCTTGTTACGACGGCCCAGGATCAATGGATGACCATGCCCGGCTCTGTTTTGGCATTGAATACTTATGAAGAAATTACGATTGAATCATGGTACACACCGGCTAGTGGAGCCAATACCGGCTACTCTATGCTGGCATATTTTGGTGAGACGGTAGGTACAAGCGGCAGGAATTTCATTTTTGTCCAGCCGGCTCGCGTTACTAATACCACTCGAGTATCAATTTCCACAAATTCCACAGGAGCAGAATCAGAAGCGAGCGGCCCGGAGTACGATGATGGCCGCCTGCATCATGTGGCTGTTACTATTGATGCGGCTAAGATTAAGTTGTATCTTGATGGTGATTTAATTGCTGCTTCAGCACTTTCTGCAGAAAACAGGATTTCAGGAGTTAGCCAAAGTCTGGCATTTCTTTGCAAGAGCGGCTATACTTCTGACCCGGAATGGATTGGTAAGATTCATGAGTTCAACATTTACAATTGTGCTTTGACTGCCGGTGAAGTTTTTTATCTTTACAAGCATTGAGAATACAGTTATAAATGAAGTATAAATTTTGTTTTTTTCAAATAGAATACCTGTGGAATACATCTAAGTAAGTTTCTGCATATGGATTTTGAACCCTGCTTTTTCATAAAAGTGAAAGTGGGGTTTTTCCTATTTGTTTTGCAGTTACGATAATAAAGAAGTATGAAAAATACGGAGAAGTTATGACTATGAAAAAACGAAGGGGATTTACATTAATAGAATTGTTGGTGGTGATTGCGATTATTGCACTGCTAATGGCTGTTTTGATGCCTTCTCTTAACAAAGCCAGGGAACAGGCAAGACGCCAGACCTGTGCATCGCGCGTTCGTCAGCAGGTGCTTTCATTGAATATGTACGCCGGTGATAACGATGCCAAACTGCCTTTGCCCAATACTGCGGGAGGCTGGCTCCAGGACGTTGCTGTCAATACTGTACACTTTATGCTCGCAACAGGTATGACCAGAGAGATGTTCTACTGCCCGTCCAACAATACTCATCAGAAGCAAAATGACTTGTTCTGGTTGTTTGATAACGAAACATGGGACCCTAACAAAAAAAGATTTACAAGAGAGTCAGGTTTTATTTGCTCAGGTTATCCCTTTGTTTTACAGCTTGATCCAAGCACTCATTCTAGCAGGCCGGAAATTGTGAGCTATGCATCTGATCCTATTAAAAAGCAATGGGTAAAATCGATTATGGATAAACAGCCGGCTATGAGAGAAGTTGTTATCGATTCGATTATGGGTGTACCTGCAAGTAACCAGAAGTATGGCCGTGATTTCGTGAACGTACCGGGCGGTATATATACCTCAGATCGGGTATATGATAGAACAAACCATTTGGAAAAAGGTAAAGACCCTGTTGGCGGAAACATTGGTTTTCTGGACGGTCATACCGAATGGCGGGCATTTAATCCGGAAATTCGGAATGGTGCCGCTGTGCCTCGCTATGGAAATAGTCCCGGTTTCTTCTGGTAAGAAAAATAAAATAATTTCAGAATAATTTATTTTTCAGGTCTTTTTCTATATTGGTTAGAATTTCTGACAAACATCGATCAAAAGCAGCTATTAAATAGTCGGAATCTCCCGGCTCGAAAGCGGCGGAAGATTTATATGTTTTACTGAATATAATATTGGATTTTGTACCGGATTTGGTTTCTAACAGGCACACACGTATCTCCATGATTGCTTTAGGTGACGATATATCTCTGAAGTCGCCGTATAAGGCTATTATATTGCCCTCAATGATATGAGAAGGTGTCATAAAGCCCGCAGATTCCGATACTCTCTGAAAAAGGCCGCTTTCTGATAACCAGTTTCGAGTTTTTTCGGTAATCATTATCGCTGGAGGTGTGAAAAACTCATTATAGAAGTCTGACTTATATTCATATTCACTGAGTCTATATGTGAATTGTTTTGAACTGAAAGCAGGATCGATTATAAATCTTCTGACTTCAATTATATTTGTGTTTTTCGTATCAGCAGCGGCTGATGTTCGATGAGCGTCCAGCAGATATTGCTGCTTTTCATACGATTTCTGATTGCAGCCTGATACTGCAAGTAAAACTGTTATAAAGCTTACTTTTATGAACAATTGCATCATTTTTTTACTCATTTTAATACCTCCGATTTAGGTGGCGGCTGACTGAATATCAATTGAGACGGATTCTTTTTTATATCACCGATTATTTCCTTGAGATCCGACGAGACATCTCTCAGGTCTTCAAGTGTCTGCTCAATTTTCGGGCTTTGATTCATAACGAGCTTATCGATATGCGTTAATGTCCGATTTAAGTTATTAATCAGTACAGCTATATTAGCCATTTCTGATTCTGTCTTTTCTGGATTTTTTATTAACTCCTGAATCTGCAGATTTGTCTGGCGTGCTTCTGTCAATAAGCTTTGTATATTATCACTTATTGCGGTCATATTCATATCAGCGACTTTCTGGTCTGTATCGGTAAGTAAAACCTGTATCCTGTTACTTATTTCCGGCACACCAGCATTGTCTATTGCCTGTTTTACTGTAACAAGAAGCTCATCAATTAAATCGCTTATTCTTTTGGTATTTATTTTTTCCAACTGACGAAGGATACTGTCAACAGATTGTTTCATCGTAGTTAATTCACTTGGCGCCGAGGAAATATAACAATTTTCCGGCTCCCAGGGAACTTCAATCACGGGGAATAAATTCGGATCGAGATATTCGCCCTGAAGGAATGCCTGTCCCGTCAGGATGTTCGATGCAAGTCTTAGACGGAATCCGAGCGAAGTTAATCGCTCTACATTTTTGTTCATTTCTGCCATAGCTGTATTAACCGGGCAAAATCCTGAATCAAACGAGGCAAGAACGAGGACCATGCTTCCATAAGGTACATATGATTCCGAATCTTTTTTTATATTATAAACGTCTCCGGCAAAAACAATTTTTTCCACCTGTCCCATGCGCACACCCCTGACTTCGATGGGTGCGCCGATATTCAAGCCGCTTACAGAGCCGTTAAAGTAAGTCTCGAAATATTTTTTCTCCGTCACAAACAGGCCGGATCCGAAAAATACAATGGCTGCAACTATCAGGACTATTGCAGTAATTACAAAAACGCCTATCTTGAAATAATTCGGTTTCATACTCATTTGACTTATCCGTCCAATACCATGTTATAGTTCATTAACATAAAGTTTATGCCTTCTATATATTACCGGTTATTTGTTCCAGCCTGACGATTGAAAAACTGTCGAACCCGCGGATTTGTGCTTTTATCGCGAAGCTCTTTGGGTTTGCCGGAAGCAATAATTGTTTTAGTTTCTTTATCCAGCATGATTACTCTGTCGGATATGGAGAAAATACTGGGAAGCTCATGAGTCACTATCACAAAAGTTATTTTCAGGCTTCGTGACAGATTCAGTATAAGCTCATCGAGTTGTGCTGAAGTTACAGGATCAAGTCCCGCGCCCGGCTCGTCGAGAAATATTATTTTCGGATCGAGCGCCATAGCTCTTGCGATAGCGGCACGTTTTCTCATGCCGCCGCTCAGCTCTGACGGCATCTTGTAACCTGAGTCTTCAAGACCGACAACTTTCAGTCGCATGTTTGCAATCAGCTCCATCGCTTCTCCGGGAAGATTTGTAAACTCTTCGAGCACAAGACAGATGTTTTCCACTATGTTCATCGAGCCGAACAATGCTCCGTTCTGGTACATTACACCTATCCCGCTGAGAATCTCACGAAGTTCCGGTCCGTGCGCATTTATAATGTCTCTTCCATTGATTAGAACCTGACCGGTAACGGGCCTGACAAGGCTGATCATATTTTTCAGGAGAGTGCTTTTGCCGCAGCCGGAACCGCCAAGAATGACGAAGATTTCACCTTGCCTGACCTCGAAACTGATGTCTTTCAATACGACAAAATCATCATAGGCAATGGTAACATCCTTTACCTGGATTATTGGTTTTGCATTTACGTCCATGTAGTTTTATATTCCAAGAAAATAATACACAACGGCAAAAACGCCGTCAGCGACAACTATTGCTATAATTCCGGCAACAACGGCACGAGTAGCAGAATCTCCAACAGAGCTTGCCCCTTTACCTGTCTGCAGGCCGCAAAAACAACCTATACCGGCAATCAAATACCCGAACACAAAAGTTTTTACAAGGCCTCCGAATAAGTCCGTAAGGTCGGTTGCCCCCTTAATCTCGTTTAGAAGGGTAATCGGGGCAAATCCCATGGAAACCATTACTAATACGCATCCGATTATGCCGAACAGGTTATTGAAAACAGTCAAAAGCGGTGTGATAAATACTGCGGCCAACATCCTTGGTATTACTAAAAAACGAACCGGCTCAAGACCCATCGTAGTCAGCGCATCAATTTCTTCATTAATTTTCATTGTTCCGATTTCCGCTGCGAAAGCAGAGCCTGTGCGAGCTGCCAGAATAAAAGCTGTCAATAAAGGACCTAATTCACGAAAAAGAACAATAACAACGAGATCGGCAACATATATTTCCGCTCCGAATTTTCTCATGCTTACAGCAGATTGAAAAGCAAGAATTACTCCGATTAAGAACCCAAGCAAAGACGCTATACCAACCGCATTAGCGCCGCTTTTTTCAGCAATCAAAAAAGTGTCTTTCCATCGCAGAGTCCCGAGATGAAACAGCGTATATATAAATTTGACAAAAACTTCTCCAATGAAACTGATTTGTGAATGAGCCGCCTGCAGGAAATCCATCACGGCTTTTCCGATTTGCTCGGGAACTCGCTGGTAAAAAGGAGTATTTTTTGCCGGTTTGCTCAACTGGCCTGGATCAAAAAGCGTTATAAGCTGATTGAATTCAGGTTTAAGATTTTCAATTTGTATTGAGCCTTTTATTTCTTCCTGTTTCTTTTTCAGCTTAAGCAGAAGTCCAATGCCGGCTCCATCGCAATACTCTATGCCATTCGCATCAAGGATTAATACTTTTGGTTTGGCTTCTTTAATTTTTTTGAAAACCTGCGGCCAAAGACGAGCCGTACTTTCCATATCAAGCCTGCCTGTGATAGTCAGCTTGAGTTTGCCTTTTTCGAGTTTCTGATAATTTACTGAAGCCATGTATTTTTATACAAACACTATATATTTATTTATGATTCGTAATGTATACTTTTGCATCTTCTTGAAAAACATTTGTATTTATATTGATAGTGTAATTGATAACTGTCTATTTTGTTCGTTTTAGCCGCCATTCGCTCAGCATATGTTTAAGCCGATGCAGAATACTGTCACTGACTCGACCCTGCTGAACAACTCCGGAAGCACGCAGCTTTTCCATCGCTTCGGCATTCTCTGCCGTCCGTGCGGCAGCCAGGTCCGACAGCACTTTCGGAATCTCTTCCCGTATCGACAGAAGGCTTGTGAAAGCATTGCGATCGAATTCAAGCAATTCACAATCTGTAACAGCAATCATCGTAGCGCTTCTCGGCAAACCCGTTAAAAGGCTCATCTCACCGAAAACGGCTCCGGATTTAAGTTCAAATTCGACATTTCGGGCAGTGTCGGAATGTTTAATGCTGCCTTGCACCTTTCCATGAATAAGGATATAAAACGTTTCTCCGTCATCGTTTTGACACATTATAGTTTCACCATGTGTGAAAAGAGTGCGTTTTACATTTCTGGCAATTTCTTTTAATTCTTCTCTGTTGAGTATGCATATTCCCTCATGGTTGGCCATGAGCTTGCGTCCGAAGTCGCTGCAGAGCAGATCGTCCACGTTACGTTCGATTTCCGATTCGAGCGGCTTCTCGAATTGCTGTGCATGAACAGCCTGCATGAAATTTTCGAGCAGGCGTCCGCTCATCGGGAATGGAATCTCGATACCTCGCCGATTGAACTTATACCATATCATCCGCATTACGCTGCCTTCGATTGGTGTGCGAAGTTCATATTGCTTCGACCAGAAACGCAGGACGTATTCAATGCAAAAGTCCTTGAATCCTGTTACGTAAGCATCGGGCGGCGGATTCTTTTCGACCGCAGATATGCTTTGTGCTGCTTCAATCAGTGCGGTGATGACATCACCAGGTGCGTCTCCATAACTTGCGGCTACAGGAACTTCGTGGCGGCGAAGGCTTGTTTTGGATGAGAAATTACGAATGGTGCAGTCCGCGAGTTTGCTGTTGGGAACGATTACAACATGACCTCCGGTAGTACGCAATCGCGTCTCTCGCCAATTCACTAAAGTTACCTGACCAATTGTGCCGTCAACCTCAATCCAATCGCCAACTGACATTGAACAGCAGGTATGCAAAGACATACCAGCGAGCAGGTTGCCAAGCACACCCTGCATCGCAAAGCCGATAACACCGGTTACAATCGCGGTTGAAGTCAGCAGTACGCCAATCTTAAATCCGAGTTGATACCTTATCAGTAAAAAAGCAACGCTCAGCATGACAGCAAGGCGAAGCATGCCTCGCATTAATCGGTTAAGAGGACGCGGTTTTCCAAATTGTACGAAAGTTTCGACTATCAATCCTTCGACAAATCTCACGATGGCATAAATAGCCCAGAACGACAGCCATGTCTGGTCATAACGTATTTGCTCAAAATCATAAAAAAAGTAAATCGATGGGAAAGAGAACAATAATACGAGAATTGGATATGCAATATAACTCAGCAATACACCGATAAACTGTTTTCCTGAACGATGAACAGGTTTGAAGTCGTCAGTAATAACAAACCTGCGGCGGATTGGAATGCTCAAAAGATATGAAAGCAGCATCAACAAAAGCGCAAGAGAAATATTCTGGAGATAGGGCAGTAAAGGTTCGAGCGATTTTAACATGAGAGTCATTTCCTTAAAGACTGTTCATTCATTTTTGCAAAACTCTTAATTCTAATATTCTTAATACAGCTTCCCTTGTTATTATATGTCATACAGTTTTTTAATCGCCTATAGTCAACCATTGTCCGGCTCTTCCGACCATTGCGCCTGGCACAATTTCCTTCGCTTCCTGTTCTATTACACGTAATATCTCATCTGTCGCTTCCGGTTTATGGTGACTGAGAAGCACATTTTTTATTTTTGCAGATGTGGCGATATCAAGGTCGTCTTCCCAGCATGTATGGCCCCAGCCGGCGAAAGTGTTTGTTTCCGCTCGTGCAAAATGAGCATCGATAATCAATAAGTCGGCGGGTTTTGGCTCGCTGCACATTTTAATAAATGCTTTTTCATATGAATCGGTTCTTTTTTGCCATTCGATATCAGTTGCAAATAGAATTGAAGTATCACCATTTAAATCGTCGATTCGATATGATATACACCCGCCGGGATGCGGCACCGGACAGCCTCGCATACGTAATTTACCGATATGAATATCATTCATTGAAAACTCGGCAAAATCGAACTTTGCATTCATGTTTTCAATTGGAATCGGCCAATAAGGCGGAATGATAAAACGCGTTACTGCTTCGCGAATATTACAGCCGGAAAGTGTTGGACCTGCAAGTTTGAAAGACCAGTTTGATTTATGGAACAGAGGATTCATTGTCAGCCCGAACAAATGGTCGAGATGATAATGTGAAAACAGGATTGTTACATTGCCGGGTTCCGTTGCTGCCAATTGTTCTGCTATTGCGCGCATGCCGGTTCCGGCATCAAGGATAATTCGTTCGTTCTGTGAGCCGATAAGCAATAGCGATGTTGTGTCACCTCCGAATTCCTCGAAGGCGCTGCCTGTGCAGGGCCTGCTTCCTCGCATTCCGCCGATAAATATTCGCATATTCATTTCTCCGTTAATTCCCATACGCCGTCCCAGGAAGAGGGCGGATTATTGCATAATTGCTCACAGCGTCGGATATAATTCTTTGCTGCCGGGTCTTCAGGTAATTTTGAGAAGATGTCTATTGCTTCCTTAAAATTGCCTTCGTTAAAGTGTTTCCGTCCGACTGAGAATACTTCCCATCCATCGGGTGCGGTTTCAGTATTAAATCCTGTAAGTTCATATACAGGAACTGCATTTTTTTTGCCGACAACACGAAGGTCTGCGAGTTTGCGTCCGAGAAACTCTTTCGACACGAGACGCCAGGTATTTTCGGAAATCATTGTTTCGGTGCCGAATGCTTTGTTTGCACCTTCGAGTCGTGAGGCAAGATTCGCCGCGTCTCCAAGAATCGTATAATTAAAACGCTTGTGAGAACCCATATTTCCCACGACAACATCGCCTGTGTTCAGGCCGGCACGCATACGAAGAATTGTTCCAGTGCGTTTTTTATATACTTCCCGAAGTTCAGCTAAACGTCTTTGGCATCGCAGCGCTGCCCGGCATGCACGTGCGGCGTGGTCAAACTGTTCCAAGGGCGCATTCCAGAACGCGATTATTGCGTCACCTTCATATTTATCGAGTGTGCCGCCTTCAGACATGATGATGTCCGTCATCTCGGTAAGATAATCGTTAAGCAGGGCGGTTAATTCGACCGGGTCAAGTTTCTCGGAGAAACTCGAAAATCCCGCCAAATCCGTGAACATTATAGTCAATTCTCTTTTCTCGCCGCCAAGCTGGAGATGCGATGGGTCACGAATTATTTTCTCAATTACTTCACTGCTCAAATAATGCCTGAATGCCTGTTTAATAAAAGTTTTCTGACGTCCTTCAACCAGATAATTTACAGCCAGAGTACCAACGATGCTGATTGCTGCGCCGCTGCTTTGCACAATGACCGGCCACCAGAATCCTTTTGCGTATGCGGCAAAACCAATAAAAACCGGCACAACAAGCCATAGAACCGAAAACAAGCTCGTTTGCCACCAACTGGAGCCGCAGGTTAAGGATAAAGCAGCGGCTATGGATGTTATTATCACTCCTGATATAATCCATGATTTAGAGGCTTCCGCGATAAAGGAATCAGTTAAAAGATTATCGACAAACGTTGTGTGTAAAGCCGCGCCGGGACATTTCGGATCAATGGGAACAGGACGCAAATCAAGTAAAGCCGGTGCGCTGCATCCCAGGAATACATAGCAATTCTTGAATATTTCAGGAGATAAAACAGGTTCTTCGCCATCACGTAATCTAAGTTCGGATTGAATGACCGCCGCAGCAGAAACCGCCTGTGTTGATGCGCTATTACCTCGAAAACGAAGAATTACATCGCCATTTTTATCAACCGGAATTTTTTTATTACCCAAGCTGATTTTCTTTGTTGATTTTGTTATTGAATTTGATTCTTTATTTACTGTCAGCCATGATGCCAGGCCAAGCGCAGGAATATCTGCATTGTCAAAACGACAAAAAGGCATTATTCGGCGATATACTCCATCTTTATCAGGAGTGCCTGTGACATGCCCAAAAGATGCGGCGCCGGATGCTATTTCCTGAACTGGAAACAGGAAATTTTCATATATTGTGACGTCAGGTAAATTGCTGTCTATGGCAGGGCGTGTTATTTTTTGAGGCCATGTGCTTTGGTTTCCTCCGGGCTGAATTGCCAATATTGTCGGTAAACTGGTTTTTAAGGCTTCTCCGAGCGATTCATCGTCCGAAACACCATAAACAGATGGCTCAGTGAAAAGCATATCCATAGCAAAGACTTTCGCTTCGCCGCGTTTACAGAAAGATGTAATTGCACCATAAACCTCGCGGGGCCATGGCCAGCCCCAGTCATTTTCATTCTTCGCCCAGTCCAGACTTGCCTGGTCCAGGAGGACGAGCTTGATTTCAGGAGAAATGTTTTCTCTTTGTGAAAAGAATTTGGCGCGCCATGTCCATGTCGGAGCCTCCCATGATTCAAGCCAGCCAAAATGCCAGGCTGCCAATGCTGTAACAGCGGCGACAAGACCTATTAATATTCCACGCAAATATTTCAAACCAGTTGTGAACATTTTCTGAATCAGTGATTTTTAGTACCAGGCCAGAATTGTCTGCATAGCGGCTGTAAAGCGTTCCTGCCTGACTGCATCCGGGACAAATTGCGTATTCGTGATAGTTGTACGCAGCGAGTCTATACGGCTGCTGGCTGAAGGATGTGTCTTTGCAAAGCCATGTCCCCCGGAATCGGAAATACGTTCATCCATTCTCCGGAGCATGGTAATCATGGCAGCTTCCGGATAACCGGCACGCCTCAAAAGCTGTGCTGCGGCGGCATCTGCATCGCGTTCCTGATCGCGTGAGTAGCCGCTTGTAGTAAGTGTCATAACAACATCACTTACCGACTCCTCGAAATTTTCTGTTAATGATGCTAATTCTTCGCTTCCCAACTGCTTGGCGGATTCTGCTGCAAGAATCGTTAAAGCTTCTGTCATTCGTCCCTGTTTAATTGCTTTCAAGCCGTGTTTCAACTCGACATGGCATATTTCATGTGCCAGAACCGCCGCAAGCTCATCTTCATTATTGCAGCATCGCAGCATCCCGCGAGTTACAAGAATTAATCCTCCCGGTGCGGCGAAGGCATTTATTTCGTCCGAATCAAGCAGCAGAAAATGGTATCCCCCGAATGTTTCAGGGCAATTGGAGAAAATAGCTAAAGACTGACCGAGCAAATTGAGATAGTTATTCTGCTGTGGTCTATCCAGCGGTTTGTAGGTTTGCAATACACTGGCAACAACTGCACGGCCGACATAATATTCCTGTTCAGATGTCAGTTCCTGCTGTGATTTTTCGATGGCTTTTGTGCTTTTTGTAATCGAATCAGCCTGACTGGAAGTAATAATGCCGCCTGCTTGCGCAATACCTGTACCTATTTCGGCAACTTCTCCGCAGCCGGATATAAGAACTGTTGTTATTAAAAGCATAACCAGCACGCTGATAAATGGAAGCAAATATTTTTTGTTCATTTTGCACCTCCTTCCAGATGTCCCTGTGTGCGGAATGCCAGAATCTGGTCAGGATCAACATTGTAGGTTTTCATGCGGTCCACCCATGTATAATCGAGCGTTCCGTCTGCTTTAAGCTTATTCTCAACCTGTTCGTTGAAACCTTTGCCTGCCAGTGCTACTTCATCAGATGATACACCGGTTGTGGTGTTGGCTGTACCTGCACTCATTTTAACTGGTTTTTTCGAGAGCGCCGACTCATGCACCCAGCCTTTTTTGCCGTTGATTGTAGTTACTTCATACCAGCCATTTCGAAGTTCGCCGACATTTACAACATCGCCGTACTTAATTGTATCAACAGCGCTTCCAAGCTGCGATGGAGTTACTCTTACTTTGCTCTGCTGAACCTGAACACTCATCGATGCTGCAAGTGCTATACTTCCGGTAAGCACAAACAATGCCAGAAAATATTTGATTTTCATGAGTAATACCTCCAATAAATTAATAGTTATATTCTTCTTTCGGTATAATGTAACTATCCGTCTTACAGATGAAGTCATAACAGACAAGAGAATGACATTATAGATGAAATATAATTGCCTATTTGAATTTATATGTCAAGTGATTAAAACAAAATTTTAGTATGGAGTCTGCTCAATATATTGGGTGATATGGTAGTATTAGTAAAATTAGTTCGTTGTTACGAATATGTTCTATTTATTCCATATTGTGTATATTCTCCCGGTTCTTGGCAAAAATAGCATAATCGATAAAATTTACAATACCATCTCTGTTTGTATCAACTCGTTCGTAATAATCATTGCTTCTGCTTCCCTTATTTTTAAGCCAGTAATAACTTAGTTCAGCAAGGTCATTTTGGTCAACTTGTTCGTTTATGACCAAATCACCAGGCAAAGGTTCTCTGTTGAAAACCACAGAAAAGGATTTCGATGGCTGGTAATGATTCGGGTCATCAGGATTATTTACATCGGCAAACTCATCATATAGATAAAAAGTAATCCAGTATAAATTTTTTCCGTCAGCGCCCTGGTATGACATATGAATGTGAGAATCGCCGCGAAGCTCATGAATATCGCTGTGGTTAAATTCCTGCCCGGACTTGTCTATTGTAAATTGCGGAAAATCCTTATGAACGGCTCGCAGATTACCTGACATTGATAAACAATGGACAATTATCCTGTAGTCGATATTTGGCTGACCGATGAGAGCTTTATTCGGATCATAGGTGTAGGCTGCGTTTGGATTAAAATCCTGAAATGCATCAAATCCCGGCTCGCCAAGGCGATAAGGATAAGAAGAAAATATGCTTTGATTAAGCGGATAAAACCAGTTGCTGTACTCAATAGTCCCGCTGTCACGATATTTCTGGCTGCAATCGACGAATAATTTCCTGTCATCATCAGTACCTTCTTTGCCGTCCTGATTGACGCCGATAATGAAATGGTCGAGAGGACATTCCGCCATGCAATATAGTGAAACGAGAAGAACTATCACTAAGCTCATTATGAAATATTTCAGCTTCATCTTTATCAATTCCTTTCTATAGCAATTATCAAGGATTCTCCGGCCATTTAGGAGCAGTTTCCGGATACCAATTGCATTTATCAGGCCAGTTATATGTTTGCTCGAATTTCAGATTTTCAGCGTGGCCGTCAGAAAACAGGTAGTTTGATGTTCCGCTATGTCTGTCCCATGCGACAAAACGTTTTGCGTAATCGACTGAACCTTCCCATTGTTCCGGATGGATATGGTCAGCAAGATTGAATTGTTCCGTATCCGGTGCTTCGCTTATCCAAATACATGAAGACGGATGCTTTATATTATTAACATTGTTGTACATGCTTTTGCCTGCACTATAACGATATTGAATCGGGTCTAAAAGAGCATTTACAGCGAAACTCGACAGGCGTCTGTCTTTTTGCTCGCTAAGGGGAATATTCCAGTCAACAAGATCTTTTACTGTATCTGACGGACAGGAGAATAATAAATTTTCACGTGTGTATTTAGCCAATATACGCAGCCAGTATTCGTTCGGGTCCGAGATATGACATGAGCTTGGCGGCAATCTGTAATTTGAGTCAATTAGATATGTTTGCGATGCAATGCCCATCTGCCGCATATTGCTCTGACAGGCGATTTTTTTTGCCTGATGTCTGGCTTTATTCAAAGAAGGCAGCAAAATTCCCATCAGCAGCGCGATTATTGCGATTACAACCAAAAGCTCGAGAAGAGTAAAAGCCGTTTTCGCGCAGGCAGATGATACAATATATCCGGGATGCCTTTCGACATCCCGGATATTTTGTAACTGTGACTTAAAAAGAGACAAAATGGTTTTCATAATAAATCCTTTTTTATCGATATCTACTCCTCATCGTGATCGTGGTCATGATGTTCGGCATCCTCACCTTTGTATATACCGGACTTACCCCAATTTTCAATCATTATCTCGAAGTCATTTATATCTACGATGCTGTCCCCGTTCAGGTCTCCTGCAACTGGCTGATAAACTGTCTTGGCAAAATGAATCGTGAAATCAGCAGAACGCTGATACAGTCCGCCATTATCATGTGCGGAAAATACGATATATATATCCTCATCCTCATCATCGAGCCAGAAATAAAATCCCATATGCTCATGTATTCCCCATGCCTCGAAGTCACTGAGCCATCTCTTTCCCAGAGAATACATATCACCGTTATTTTCCCATGCGGCTGAATCATCGTGTAAGAGTGTAAAGAAATCATCTTCAAGCAAATTCTCGCTGGTTCTTTCCCGTTTAATATAAATGTCCCACGCCGGAATGGTATTTGCGTCAATGCTTTCGAGATTCCATGCTCCCTGGGGTCCGTGTGCTGAATGCCAGCCGTTAATGTGATCCGGACCGTTAGGGTCGCCGTAGCCTTCGGCTTTGCTGTATGTGAAGCTGCACGTATATAGTTTTTTCGAAGTGTCGGAAGGTTTTGTAATGAATTCTCCTTCCTCTTTTACCAGTGTAAGAGCAAGAAAAGTATTACCGTTTGCATGTTCCCAGTTTGGCCAGCCGGGCGTTGCACTGTCATGTATTGGCGGCAGCGAGAAAAACCACAGCTTGTTATTATCTGTCGGATCGGAGTCAATATGTTCCTGACCCGGATTATTCCAATCTGCCGGCCGCCATGTAGGATTAATTCCAATATGTGTATGCGCAGCGGTACATTCTGCTCTTACAGATTTACTTATAAATAAACTTAATATGCTTATAATCGCATAAATTAATATTTTTTTCATCTTGCAATACTCCTGCTTCTTAATAATTCTGACTTTTTCACAACAACACCACTCTTTTGGATATAAAAAAGCGATGCCGTATGAAAAATTAGCTGTTATCTAATTATGTTCGAAAAATGTAATTTTATGAGATAACGATTAGGGCAGGAGGCCCGCGAGAGAAAAAGGATGGAAGTGTGACTGAAAGTATTTCTCTCTGAATGCAAAATTGAACATACTCCGCAAATTGTTCAATTAGTTGTATTGTTGTTTGAGGTATAATTATGGCTTTTTTCGACCAAAGCAGCGAATGTTGACAGATTGTGCATGTGTTTTGGTCATGGTGCTCGTGATGTTCTGTGCTGATTATATGTAAAAATATCGTTGTTCCGGTAGCCATAGCCGTAAAGCTGGCTAATGCAAGAATCAAGATGCTTTTACGAGTAAAATTTAACACAAAATCTCCAATTTTCTATTATGAGCAGGCAGGGCACAAGCCTTCAAGATGAACCTGCTGGTGATTAATAATAAAACCTTTATGGTAAGAAACGGGCATGGGCAGTGCTAAATCGACCAAGCAATGCGTGCTGCCGCATTTCGTACAGGTAAAATGCGGGTGACACTGTTTTTTCGTACATCTGTGAGCTAATTCATAATGTGAAGCTCTTTTATTAAGAAAAGCCTTATGAACAAGTCCGGCATTGAATAAACTTTCGAGAGTCCGATAGATTGTTACTTTATCGAGATTATTTGTACCTGCCTGCCTGGCAATTTTTTCCTGACTTAAAGGCTTGCCTGCCTTAAATAACATTTTCAGGATTAATACCCTGTTTTCAGTGTGATAAAGACCGGCGGTTTTCAACATTTCGTCAATATGTTCATCAAGATTTTCACTCATTGTTATTATTCCATAAAATTAATGATGATGATGAGTCTTATACTCACCCGGCTTAACAAATAACATCGGAAAAACTATGTCGCTTATACAGCATGGCAGCCAGACTGAAATAAAAAGAACAAAGAGCATGCCAATGAGTATCTGCGGCGATAATTCACGGTGCGTATTCATCAGGACATGAAATGACGATGCCCATGTACTTATTAGAACATGTCCTGCATGAGGAAATTTGGTTCGAGGTAGAAAATAGGCAATTAGAATACCCAAAAAAGCAGCAGGATTGACTATGTACCATTCCTCTATGAACCCGAGATGTAAATGAATTTTATGCTCTCCATGCTCATGTTCGTTAACGGAAGCTATTTCATGATTTTCCGGCTCATTGACTTCTGATGTTTCATGTGATTCATGCGAATGTGTTGGTATTGATACGCATAGAAGGTTTTCACCTAAAAAAGGAAGGATGCAATCGCTTAATGTAGCTATACCGACCGAGCCAAAGTAACCTATTATTAAAAGTTTTATAACTGATGTTTTTTTCTTATAAAGTAAGTAAAGAGCTGAAGTTACCATTGCGGAAAGTATTACATGGGTTGGGTGAAAAACCTGAAATAACCTTAGATTGGCTTCATTACTGAAATTTCTAAACAATAACATGCATACAATACCAGTAAATGCTCCGAAAAATGTAAATGGAGCATGATGTTTCAACTCAGAGAGTACAGGCGTCAATTTAGTCATAAAATAAAAAACCTCATAAAAAACATACTCTTAAATCACATAGTTGCATATAATATCAAAAATGCAACTATGTTGCAAATGTTTTTTAGTCTTTTGTAATAATTTATTTTTATGAGGCCAATCTTATCATTTTATTGAAGCAGCTAAAAAAACGTTGCCATATTGGTTTTGTATCGTTAAATTATTTGTTTTCAGGCAGTTGTAATTTAATATTCGTGAAATAATCGGGTAAAAATGAATGAAAATAATGCAGTCAATATCAGAATGTCGGAATATTTCAAAAGGCAGCGTTCTGACCATCGGGAATTTTGACGGAGTTCATCTCGGACACCAGGAAATATTGAGCTTTGCACGACAAAAAGCAGTTCAAAGAGCAGCGGAATTAGCAGTAATAACTTTCGAGCCTCATCCTGTCGCAATTCTGTATCCGGAAAAAGCTCCCGGTGTATTAACCCCGTTGGAAGTGAAAGAGAATCTGTTAGCTAAATATGGCGTTGATTGTATGATTGTGCTTCGAGATAGTGCAGAATTGCTGCGTCTTTCTCCCGAAGATTTTATCGGTAATGTTATTGTTGAAAATATTCAGCCGAGCATTGTTGTAGAAGGTGACGATTTCAATTTTGGTGCATCGAGATCAGGCAACATCGAAACGCTGCAAAAACTTGGTATAGAATGTGGCTTTAAGGTTCATGTTATAAAGTCCAAGACAATTACGCTTTCAACAGGCCAGGTCGTCCGCGTCTCAAGCACAATGATACGATATATGCTTGAGAGCGGCCATGTCGGCGACGCATACGCTGCTTTGGGCAGGCCTTACCGTCTGATTGAAAAAATTATTCCCGGCCGCGGCATTGGGAGGAAACTGGGTTTTCCAACTCTCAATATGAAAGTGCCAAAGCAGGTTATTCCCGCAGAAGGTGTTTATGCAGGCTTTGTCGGGATTGGCGATACTTACGAAGATGTGCTTGATTGTCAGGAGCAAATTTCCGCTGTTTATAGTATTGGTCAGGCAAGAACATACGGCGACGAATTTCCTTTGCTTATAGAGGCTCATTTACTTACAGAAAATGTACCGGATGTAAAAGAAAAATACATGTCGATGGATTTTGTCCATCACATTCGAGCACAGCATAAATTTAAAACTCCAGAAGAGCTATCCGCCCAAATTGCAAAAGACTGTGAAACAGCAAAGGAAATTTTATGTCATTGAATAAGTATTTCGAGAAGGCAGTTGAATTGATTGACAAATCCGAAAGGATTTTAATAACGACACATCATAAGCCTGATGGCGATGCGATTGGGTCATTATCAGCGATTTCTGATGCTCTGATTGCTTCAGGCAGGGATGTAAAACCTTTAATATTGTCCCCGATGCCTGAATGGTATCGATTTCTCTTTGATGAAAAAGTTCCTGTTTTGGGCGAAGATGTTAAACTTGACGAACTGGTAGCAGGGCGGTTTGGTATGTTCGATTTAATTATAATTGTTGATACGAACAGCCCGGGACAATTGCCTGATTTTGCAAAATACCTGAAACAAATTAATATTCCGATTCTTGTAATTGACCACCACAGGACTTCGGATGGTCTTGGAGCTTTGGAAATAGTGGAATCTGATGCCGCCGCGACAGGTCTGGTAATTCTTGATTTGTTCAAATATACAGGCTGGAAAATAACGAAAAAAATAGCAGATGCTCTTTTTATAGCGATTGCAACCGATACAGGCTGGTTTCAATTTAATAATACCGACGGCAGAGTTTTCGAAGCTTGTTCAGAATTGTTTTGTCTTGGAGTAAAACCTTCTGATATTTATAGAAAATTGTATGAAACATGCTCATACGAGCGTTTTAAGCTGAAAACTGCCATGCTTAACACACTTGAACTGCACTTTGACGGCAGATTCGCGACTATGCAGTTATTGAAAAAGGACTTTGAAAAAACAGGCGGAACTTATGCAGATACCGAGAACCTCATAAACGAGCCAAGGATTATCAAAACAGTCGATGTAACTGCTTTATTCATCGAGCTTGGTGACGGCCGGATTCGATGCTCATTGCGAAGCAAAGGCGCACTTGACGTCGGGAAAATCGCGGGTAAATTCGGCGGCGGGGGACACAAAATGGCCGCTGGAACTTTTGTGCCCGGCCCGATGGAAAACGCTAAAAAATTAATATTGAACGAAATTCGCAATCTGCTTGATTAAACATTATAAAAACTAAGAAGGGCTGGAAAAAATTATATATGATTCCAGCCCTTGATTTAAATACATAAAAGCAGAAATTATTTTTTTTAATCTTATTCACAGTATGGATTCAGCCAGTTTTGGCAAAAACCTAACAGGTCCTGATTATCAATTATGCCATCGTTTATTAAGTCGGGCACAAGCGAAGTTTCATTTTTATGCCATTCTTCGGCAAGCAGGTTGTAATCCACAAAATTTATATAGCCATCCATATTAAAATCTGCCGCCGAAATTATTTGTTCCGATTCGCCGAAAATACCGTAATTTGAGCCGTCCTGATTCATACTCTGCCAAACTGTAACAAAGCGCCCATCATCAATAAAAGCGACGGCAGGGCATTTCTGGTCTGAATCTGTATAGGTATTCAGACGGACTTCATCTCCAATATGCTCGCCCTTATCGTTAAAACGCTGGGCAAATATGTCTTTTTTATTTGTATTTGGGTCGCCATCGCAATCCCAGACAATAACAAACTGTCCTGCATCATTTATAGCTGCCTGCGGATTTTGCTGTGCTTTTTCAAGAGTCGAATTAACTACGAACTGCTCACCTGCTGGAGTGCCGTTTGGTTCGTATATGCGTGCATGAATATCGTCATTACCTGCAAGATTCGGATCCCCATCCCAGGTAATCAGGAAGCAGCCGGAAGAATTCTGTACGACTGCCGGCTGTGTTAAGGATATGATTTTAGCGGCGCTAACCTTGAATGGTTCAGTAACAGGCACACCGTCGAAGTTGTATAATCTTGCCATTATCGAATAATTAGACTTGTTACCTTCTAACCATACGATAGAGAAATTTCCATTCGGATCTACTGCAACATCCGGGTATCTGCTGTCAGTTTCGACGCTCACCTGAAATTCATCATTAAGAGGTGTGCCGTTATTATCATATTGCCTGCAGCAAATAATTGTCGTGTTTGGTTCAATCTCACTTTCCCACACAATAACGAGCGAACCGGACTCATTCATCGCGAGATTCGGGGAGGTCTGGTCATTTTGTGTTTTAATATTATTGACATGTAATTCATCGCCAACAGGCAGGCCTTTTGCATCCATAAATTGGGCAAAAATATCAACGCCGTTACCTTCACTGCCCGGACCCTGCCAGGCAGCAATGAATTTACCTGAAGAATTTGCAGCTACAGCAGGCTCAGATTGATTGCCTGTTCCAGCTTGATTAATTTGGAATTCACCCCTAACAGGGCTGCAATTTGGCTCGAAAATGCGGCAAAATATATCGTTTGACCTGCCGCTTGTGCTGTAATAACTGCTCCATACTGCAATAAAACCGCCGTTCGGACCGGCTGTTATGTCAGCATTAGCCTGCGATTGACTGGTTCTTGTATTTATCTGAAATTCGCCTCCTTTTAGGGATGAAAAAAATAAAATTACAAGTAAATATGACATGATTCTTTGTTTCATTTGAGTGCTCCTTTCTGTTTTTAGCTGCTCTCTACTTTTCCAATATTGACAATTTATACTTAGACTCTAAACTTAATTTTAAAAGTCTCACCTCACACACCTCAGGCGTATATATATAAGGCGTATGTGGAGGGCAAAATGTTGATGCCAAAAATGTATTTTTTTCAAATTTTTTTTATATTTACCTTTAAATGTGCGGCATAAAATATCATAACTATTTGATAATAAAGGAGATAGATAGTTTTGTGTTGTTAAAAAAAATTATTATAGAAGAAATTTGTTTCCATCTATGGAAAAGTACCGAAAAAACAATTTTGGACAATATTTTGTCAAAAAAAGTGTTTTGAATTTCTATATTTAATTACAAAAATTCTCTTAAAAAATCTTCCTGTTTTGCTTGACTTATGACAGGATTATATGGTATAAATAAGTATAGGCTTAATAAAGAATATCAATTTGCTTGTTATTTTAAGTTATTATCGAAATTCATTTTTGATGATCTTTGAAAATCAAGTATTTTTGTATTATATTAGGTTAGGGAAGAGTTTTTGTCTGGGCATTTCAAAATAATTTGCCTTGATTGAGTATTAATAGCATCATTCGATTTCCAGACAAAATATCATATTAGCTTCATCTAAAAATGAGCGTTTTCTGTTAAGATTTTCTTTTTGATTATGCTCTTTAAAATGACAAATTGTTAAGATTCTATTTCTTTTGTAGATCTTTTTAAAAATTCAAGCAAGAAGGAAGGAGGTATAGGCAAATCAGATAACATTATCCTGGGCAGATAAATGTTAAAAAGCATTGTAAGGTTAGAAAATTTTCCAATTTTAAAATGAGTTTTAAAGGAGGTTTATTATGTGTAAAAAATTAGTTTTTCTTTCATTTCTTCTTTTTTTGTTTGCTGTTAGTGCACAAGCTAATTTAGTTGCTTATTATCCATTCGAAGGCAACGCCAATGATATGTCCGGTTATGGCACAGTTGCCAATGGAACTCTTGTGGGCAGCCCAACTTTTGAGGCCGGCCCAGCCAATTTCGGTCAGGCCCTTAAAATAAGTACAGGCAATTACGTAAATTGCGGTGCTGATTCCAAGTTCAGCATTACAGGCCCAATCACCGTATGCGCATGGATTAAAGTCAATGCATGGACTACTAACTGGAATGCGATCGTCACCAAGGGCGACACTACATGGAGATTACATAGGAACAATGCCACCGACAACATTAACTTCACTTGTTCCGGAGTAAACGGTGGATCCGCTACCGGTACTACAAATGTAAGGGATGGCCAGTGGCATCATCTTGCGGGTGTATGGGACGGCGCGAATATAACCTTGTATGTAGATGGCAAAGTGGATGGAACCGCGGCTACTACCGGCGGTTCGACTGCCACTACCACCCTTAGTATGATGATAGGCGAAAATGCTACTTATACAGGACGTCCCTATGATGGCTGGATTGATGAAGTAAGGATCTATAATAACGCCCTGTCAGCAGGTGAAATATTAGCAGTTATGACAGGTGCAAAAGGTCTGCCTTCAGATCCCAAACCAGCCGATAAGGCCACAGAAGTACCAATTGATGTAGGCGAAATTTCATGGACACCTGGCGATTTTATTCTTGCAGACGGCGGTACTCATAACGTGTTCTTTGGAACAGACGAAACCAGTGTTGCCAATGCTGCAATAGCCAATACTTTGGGCACAACTTTATATCAGGGTCTTGATGTCAATAATGTTGGACTTGATCAGCTCGAATATGGAACGACTTATTACTGGAGAGTCGATGAAGTTAACATCCCGTCGAAACCAGGCACAGTTAAAGGTAACATTTGGAATTTTAAAACGGAACTTGAAGGTTATCCTCTTGAACCGGCACAAATTATTAATGTAACCGCTTCTGAGAATCCTGTTTATCCGGATGAGCAGGAGCCGAATATGACGTGCAATGAGAGCGGTCTTGATGCCAATGATATGCACTCGACTGAACTGGCAACTATGTGGCTGGGTATGGCAGATGAACCCGGACAAGTCTGGATTCAGTATGAATTTGACAGAGTTT
>JAFGEF010000080.1 GCA_016931715.1 Sedimentisphaerales bacterium | reverse complement strand
CGCGTCCCTGGTACATATCGAAGAAATCAGGATTACCCGCACGAGTCGGGATATAGGGATCGACCAAACCAATGTTCTCTCGGTTTTCGAACCAAAAACAGTGGATATTTAGAATCTTGCCGATGTTGCCTTCCTGTACCCACTGAACTGCATCCACGATTCCAGGATCCGAGCGCTGCTGGGTGCCGATTTGCAGTATGCGGTTGTAATACCGGGCGAATTCATACATTAACTTGCTTTCAGGCACATTATGTGCAAGTGGAGCTTCGCAATAGACATCTTTGCCTGCCTGCATGGCCCAGGTCGCCATCAGCGCATGCCAGTGGTTAGGCGAGGCAATCATGATGGCATCGATATCATTACGGTCGATCATGTCGCGAAAATCAAGAAAGCCCAGAACACCACGCTTGACGTTGTTGGCAAGAATTTCGGGATCGGCATCGCACAAAGCAATGACATTGACATTAGAAGCGGCTTTCGCCCGTGCAATAAGCGTTTGCCCGTAACCGTTCAAGCCAACAATTCCCACACGAATTTTGTCATTGGCCTGGTAGGCATTCGCCCAGGCAGAATTATAACGGATTCCGGTAAGTCCGGCAGCCGCTCCGACTGTGCCCTGGAGAAAACGGCGTCGATTTATTTTCTTGTGCCCCATCATATAACATCCTCCGATCTGCGACATAGTTTAGCATTATACTTCACAGAGCAAAATTATTATTCATTAAACTGCCTGTCAAATCAATCGCTAACAAACCTTGATTTTAGCATAATTCAGGCTTGTTAGCAATTGAAAAATGCGGATTTTGGATTCACTTTCAGGCGTCAAAACCAGGTTAATAAAAAGGTTATAATAGAATATAATTTATAATTGGTCAGTTTGAGTAATTTAAGAGAAACTCCATAGCCTGTGAAAAAATTGAGCCGAAAGTAAACTGATTCAGGAATATAAAAACCAGTTGCATCGGATATAATTAAAAAAAGGGTACGGAATAACCGCACCCTTTTATGTATTAATTGATTATATACTAATGCGGGCGTCAACCACACAAATAGTATCTTCATAGGCAATAATCGGATTCAGATCCATTTCCTGGATAGCAGGCAATTCTGTTACTAGTTGTGATACCCGTTCGATAACCTCGACCAGTTTTTTCTGATCAACGCCCTTTGCACCCCTGAATCCTGAAATGAGAGGATAGGCCTTAATGGAAGAAAGCATTTGTTTTGCTTCAGCATCAGACACTGGAGTAATTTCAAAGGAAACATCCTTGAAAAGCTCAACGTTTACGCCGCCCAGTCCAAACATTATCATATGTCCCAGTCCGTGCTCTGCCTTGGCTCCAACAATCACTTCCTTGCCGCCTGGCATAAATTTCTGAATAAAAAATTTCAGATCGTGTCGAGGGTATCCTGCCCTCGTTTTCGCGGGCAAGATGCCCGCGATACGTTCTGTCATTTCTTTTACTGTTGACTCAACAGCAGCTTTGTCAGCGAGGTTAATTGCTACGCCGCCAACATCACTCTTATGGATTATATTGGCCGAGTCAGCTTTTATCACTACGGGAAATCCTATCTCTTCGGCAGCTTTTACTGCTCCATTAACACTGTCAGCTATCTTCCAGGGTGCGGCAGGGATACCATAAGCTGCAAGTATGCCATAAACTTCTGCTGCGCTCAGTATTTTTCGATTATCGTTATTAGCTTGTTTTAACAGGCTTTGTGCCTTTGTTTTATCAACATCCTTGAACGTGCGTACCGCCCCAATTTTCCGGTTGCGAAGATCATTATACCTCGTCAATGCGGCAAGGGCTTTGGCAGCCATTTCCGGGTAATCATAACAGGGAATGCCACCGGCTTTCATCTGAGCGGTTGTACCTGTCCATTGCGGTTTATCAGTCATATAGTTACACACAATGGGTTTTTTCTGCTGCTTGCTCACTTCGGCCATCTCTTTTGCAACTGCTTCGCAGTCAACAAAGGATGGTGTCACGAAATTGATATACACGCTGTCAATATTTTCCTCACCCATTAACACATCGAGAGCTGCTCTGTAATGAGGCGCTCCGGCAGTTGCGACAACATCAATTGGATTTCTCAGAGAAGCCTGTGGAAGTAATTTTTCCTTCAGTGTCGCTTTTGCAGTATCGGAAAGTGCCGGAATTTTCAGACCGGCATCGACAAGCTCATCTGTTGCGATAATAGCAGGGCCGCCCGTGTCGGTAATCAATCCTACCCTGTTACCTTTAGGTATTGGCTGTGAGGAGAGAGCAACTGCAGACTGGCACATCTCTTCTACATCTCTGAAGGTAAGAATGCCTGTCTTCCTGAAAATAAGTTCTGTGGATAATCCTCCTCCGGCAAGACCGCCGGTATGAGACGTAGCCGCTTTCGCACCTTCGTCAGTTCGTCCGGCACGCATTCCGAGGACCGGCTTTTTGGCAGCGACTTCTCTGGCGGCATCCATGAACTCAGCGGGGTCTGAAAAGCCTTCGGCATAGAGTATAATTGCCCGGGTCTTTTCATCGTTACCATAGTATCGTAATATTTCAGAAATTGAAATATCACATGCATTGCCATTGGAAGCATAGAAACGCATACCAACGCCAAGATCGTGAATGGCCTGCATAAACAACGCACCTACACCGCCGCTTTGTGCGACAATTGAAATATGGCCCGGTTCGGGGAAGGTAAAGGTAAAGTCACAGTAAGCTCTTATTTCAGGATCTGTATTGATAATTCCCTGGCAGTTGGGTCCAAATATCCTGATGCCATATTTCTTAGCTATGGCAATAACTTCATTTTCAATAGCAAGGCCCTCTTTACCAACCTCTTTAAACCCTGCGCTGTTAATAATAACAAACTTTACTCCTTTTTTCCCACATTCATCCATTGCCCCGGGGGCAAACTGTGCAGGGATGACCATGTGCGCAAGGTCAATATCACCGGGAACATCAAGAATCGATGGATAGGCTTTGACACCGAGTATCTCATCAGCTTTGGGATTTATCGGGTAAATTGCTCCCTTGTACTCATATCTTAGCAGATTTTTTGTAATAACATTACCAATAGAAAGGGCCTTTTGTGAGGCGCCTATAATCGCAACTGATTTCGGACTGAATAGTTTATCAAACATGTTATCTCCTTTATACTTTTATTTATGATTATGAATGCAACTTGCGAGCCTGTTCGGCTGCGAACAGAGCGGCTCCGTAAGCGCCGTTATATTGTGCATAAGGCACAATATGCGACTCTGTACCAAATGCCTGTCCAATCAGTTTGGCAAGAAACGGATTGTTGGCGACCACGCCGCCTGTCATAACAAGCATACCATCGACGCGATCCATTTCCACAATCCGCTTAACAACGGAATTAAAAGCTCCCCGAACAATGTCGGTGACATCCACACCTGCCCTGATCTTTGCGAGTACTTCTGTAGCGGCGAATACAGTACAAAAGCTTCCTAATGATACGTCTTTTGTGGACGCCTCGGCCAGGGCATTAAGTTCAGAAATATCCAGTGCCAATCGATACGCAATCTCCTCAATGAAAGCTCCCGTTCCGGCGGCACACTTACGGTTCATCTTAAAGTTTTCCTGTTTTCCTGTTTCATCAAGGTGAATTACCTTACTGTCCTGGGCGCCGATGTCAATTACCGTCATACGTTTTTGAAAATGGAAGTATGCTCCCTTGCCATGACAGGCAATTTCCGTCATCTTTCCATCAGCCCATGGAACATTATCACGACCATAACCGGTCGAGAACGATTTCACTATTTGCGAACGCTCTAACGATTCGGTGACGGTCAAATCGTTAAGCATTTGCTCGGCAGTCTTTGCATAGTCGATGCCGGAGCGTCCAAGAGTTTTGGCAACAATTTGGTTGTCAGAATTAATAACGACGAGCTTTGCTGTCGAGGCGCCTATGTCAATACCGCAATAATATTGCGTTTTATCAGTCTGTATTCCTGCCATGCCTAAACCTGCGAAAGCTGCTCAACGAAAGCCTCGATGTTAGTTCGTGTCTGCTCTTCCGAATAGAGACGCAAATCATTCAAGTCCCCGTCAACAATCACGAAAGGCTTGCCGGTTTTTTTCTGGATTCGTTGAGGCATGTTATAACTGCTGTTGGAATTATTCGGGCAGGTTTTGGCATTGTGATAGAAAATACCATCCACCTTGTATTTCTCAATCATCCGTTCTATGTAAGCTTCCTTGGGTTCATCACTTCGGCAGATGAATAATTCGCTGTATGCCCGCGCCATGCTCTTAAACGGCTCGTCCGGGTTGAGCGCTTCGAATACCCAACTGTTGCAGTATGTCGAGGCAACCACAGCCGTCTTAAGTTCAATGAACTGTGTGGCGAGACTCTTGAGCTTTCCCCAAATAGGCATTCCTTCCCAGTAGATACGATATTTTTCACCCTCAACGGCGCCGATGCCGTCGGCAATTCGCTGCTTTAATTCAGCTAACAATATTTCGTAGTAGTCTATCGCCGCCTGTGTACCTCTAAGGACAACTGCTGGTCCCATCTGTATTGTACCATCGAAGAATGAGATAGGTGATGGAACATTAGCTGCTGCATCCAGAACACCTTTCCACAGTACAGTGCACTGCTTGGAAATGGCGATTACTTCTTTTAGTTTGTCGAGGTCGAACTTGCTGCCGCTGACTTTTTCTAATACAGGTATTAGTGCTTCTATCTGTTTGGCTATAGCAGTAATAATTGTCTCATTCACATCTCCGATTGCACGGGGGGTGTGAACACCAATGCAGGGCACGTTCCATTCGCGGGCATAAAATGCGAACCAGTCCTTGACATCTCTGCACTGATTTGTATTGAACACCAGTACGTCAGCTTTTGGCGGCCCGGGCAGCTTCATTTTATTCAATGGGCTTTCGCCTTTCAGGTATGAGCCTATATCACTGGTTAAATACGAACAAATATCGGGTGAAAATCCGCGTGCGTTGGCCAGAGGTATCAAATCGGTGGCCATTCTGCTCGAACCCAGCATAGCACCGTGATTCTCGGGAAAATACACTTCAAATCCCATAGCCCTTAATAACTCGGCGGGACCTACACTCGTGCACCATGCGATTTTTTTTGGTCTTGCCGGGTCTGTTAATTCCTGGAAATATTTGCCCATTACAACACGCATTGTCTTGCTGGCTTCAAAATCTTTCAATTCTACTGATGATGTCATTAATAAACTCCTATAGTTCAAGTGTCAATTTCAGTGTACCTTTTGCGTAGTCGGCATACATATCAAAAGCCTCTGGAGCCTTGTCCCATGGCATTCTTGGTGTAACCATATCCCTTAGGCAAGAGCTGCGATCGTCGAGAACCATGTCCGCCGCTATCTGGAAAAATGGACCACACTCCGGCCCGACGCTTAATTTAATCTCAAGTTCTTTTCTGAAAACATGATACCATGGAAATTCCTGTGTTTG
>JAFGEF010000079.1 GCA_016931715.1 Sedimentisphaerales bacterium | reverse complement strand
TTTAAGATGACACGTGGAAATCCGGATAGAAGATTGAACCAATCAAACAAATTTTATTCTTGACAGGTCTGGCTTCATAGAAGGCGCTGAGGCGCAAAGAAAAGATAACTGAAAAAAAACTTGGCGGCTTCGCGCCTTAGCGGGAGATATATTATATTTATCCGCAGATTACACAGATTGACACAGATTTATTTTACTTTCACCAACGAGAACATGAAGAACCACAAAGAAAATACTAACGACTAACGACTATTAAAAGACACTGTTTTACACCGATTAACACGGATGATAAATGATTATTAATGAAAATAATTAGTAAGGTGTCACCAGATAATAATTAAGAAGGAGATTAATAAATCTTGAGAGTAAGGAGTAGCTTTTAAAATTAATAATTTCATAAAATAAAACATTTTCATTGTATAAATAATTTGTGATATAATAGAGTTGTGACAAAACGGTAATAAAAAAGGAGTACCAAAATAAATAAACGTAAAAAGCAATTTGTTATAATTATTTCTTCTATCATATTAGTATTGTATTTATATAATAGATATTATATTTCTTACCCTAAAAACTTCTCAGAAAAACTATCATTTGATATTATTGTAGATAAATCGGAATACACTCAGGCTGAGCCTGTTCGAATAACCGCACTGTTAAGAAATAATACAAATGAATCCCTCGTGATTAAATACCACTATAGAATAAGACCTTTAAAAATAAAATTTGTCAAAATAAACAGAGATGAAAAAGACTTAGAAATAAGTAGTATTATTATCCCTGAAAGAGTTATAGCTCCACATGGATTTGGTAAAGAATTTGACCATCGTCGGATATCTATTGCACCTAATAAATCATATGTGCTTGATGAGTGGCTTATCAATCCACTTTTTTTTAATTCTGATTTTGGTACAGGAGACGTTGAATTTCGAGCCGAACTATATATGAAAAAAACATTTTTAGTGATGTTAGAACACAAACTTGATTCTGCTCAAGTAACTGTCAACTATAAAAAGCCACAGGGCAAAGATGCTGAAGCATTTACTATTATTACATCAAGGTATGTTTTCTTTGTTAAAAATTATCAATACGATGGACCGGCTTTTATCAATTCTGGTCCAATTCCTTCTGAATACGACTTAAACAATTTCTTAGATAAATACAATGACACTTGTTATGCGCCTTATGTCAAATACTCAATTGCGATTTGCTCCCAAACAGTTGTAAACGAATTAGAGGATTTGATTGGCACCGCTCCGAAAGATTTCCCCCTGTTACCTGAAATATATATATATCTTCTTCGGTATTATTATAATGAAAATGATCTAACAAAAATGTGGGAATTATCACAGTCTATATTGGTTGATGAATTAAATATCCACAATCCAGAAAAAAAAGAGGAGTTAGTTAAATGGATTAAAAAAATTTTATGGTGGCAACCAGATACATCAAAAGAACAAGAAATAACAGATAAAGCTTTTAATAAATATTCTGGGAAAATCTGGGGACGCCTTACTAATATTTATAGTAATATACATAGTTGTTAGTATTTAGCTTCTAATGTTAAGAAAATATTTTTTCTCTGTGTCCTCTGTGGCTATAAAAAAATGAAAAATGTCGATTTGGAATTGTAACCTTTTTAGTACTGGTATGGTATAATTATATATAATAATTTATATTGCAGAAATAATTTTTACAGTTCAAGACTATATAGGGGCTATGACTATGGTAAATCAAAAACCAATATCAATAAAGACAATAGCCGGTGCAGCCGCTGTGCTTATAGCGGCAGTCGGAATCGGTCTGGTAATCAGGCAAATTCGTTCTCGTCCGGTCGAGCAGGAGCCTGTAGTTCAGGCACCGGAGGACGTTCCGCAGGTCGAGACGCCGGTAATCAGGCCATTACGGCGAGAGCGGGAAAATCGCAATGTTGAACCGCCGCAGCCTCCTGTAGAAGAAGTTGTTGTCGAACCAGAGCCGGAAGTTGTAGAGCCTGTGCAGGCAGAGCCGGCTTATACACCGGAAGAGCAATTACGTAATCAGCGGACAGAAGACGCTCGTCAATGGATGTCATGGCTTGGTACTCTGTCGCAGGAAGAGAGAACGCAATTATTCAGAGGTTCAATCATGTCATTCCTGTCACTAATGCAGAGATGGCAATATCTGCCGCCTGAGCAGGCACAGGCTGAATATGCCCAGTTGCAGCAACTGGTTCTGACCTGGCAGAATTTGCCGACTGAGGACAGGCAGCAGGGTATTCAGGCTATTCAGCAGCAGCTTCAGCAATGGCTCCAGTCCGGCCAGCAATAATATTCATTAGCAATTCTCACATAGTTTTATTCAGCATCGGATTTATTCATTTTCTTTTGACCGGTCATAAGAAACACAGTGAAAGTTTTCATTTCACCATCTATGGTCGGCTTTGTCACCTCGGCGGCGGTAATGTCTTTAACATTTTCAAATCCGGTGTCGGTAAAAATCTTTCGCAGAGCCGTCCGTGAAAAACCGAAGTGAAATACGCCTGTGTTATCTCTGTGAAACTTGCCGTTATCAAGGTCCAAATCGACAAGACACAAATAGCCTCCGGGCGAGATAATGTTATAAAACTGCTCGAAAAGAGGTTCGATTTCCTTTATATGGTGAAGTGTCATACCGCTTAAAACAATCTGATAATTGCCTGTCAGTTTCCGGCCTTTGTCGAGGTCGATAAGCAAGGATTTTATATTGCCCAGCTTGAGTTTGTTAACCTTCGTATTAAAAATATCGAGCATTCCCTGCGAGTTGTCAACACCAGTAATGGAACGCACGTAAGGCTGCAATTCGAGTGTTAATAAACCTGTGCCGCAGCCAAAGTCCATAACGTCCATGTCAGGCTTCAGGGTGATTTGTTTGGTTACGGCATGGGCAACATCGTGTGCCAGTTTGACTCTTGCGGGATTTTCATCCCACAATGCGGCTTCTTTATCGAAATTTCTTTTTTTATTGTTCATATATATAATTTTTTATCTGCTGCATAACTATCAAAAATGAGGATATACGTCAATAAGTTTTCATTCCTGATTTTAATAAAAAGATTTGTAAAAGATTTCTTGACGATAACAGATAAATTGGATTAGATTACAGGTGCCGAAGGGAAGGAAATATGTCTTTAAGGCAATTAAATGAAAAATATCCCAATTAGATATTTTAAGGACATTCGATGAAAAATTATGATTACGCGATTATCGGCAATTGTACAAGCTCGGCTTTGATTTCGAGCGATTGCAGTATAGACTGGCTGTGTCTTCCGTTCTTCGATTCGCCATCGGTATTTGCAAAAATATTAGATGCAGACAAAGGCGGGTTTTTCAGTATAGCCGCTGTTAATGTAAAAACAGTCGAACAGAGCTACATTACACATACCCCTGTTCTAAAGACAGTTTTCACAACCGAAGACGGTATTTTTGAATTAAGAGATTACATGCCGCGATTTCTTACATCGAAGCAGGAGTATTATTGTCCGCCTGAGATACACAGGGACATAAAACTCATTTCGGGCAATCCCAAATTGATTGTCAAATTTCATCCGAAGCCGAATTATGCAGCCAGCGAGAGCGAATTTATCTTAGAGAATAATCATGTAAAAATTACGTCACAAAAAGGTGAATACGCGAGCTTTTATTTATATTCCAATCTGAATTACAAAAGCATATTGACATCGGAGCCGGTCGAATTAAAATGCGATTCTTTTATGCTTTTCTCATATCATGAAAAACTTGATGAGATAGATACCGACAGAATCAATATCGAATACCAGAAGACGAAGACGTACTGGCTGGACTGGGCATACAGAACTAAAGTTCCTTCAAAGTATAAAGAATTGCTTCTGCGTTCGGCAATTACGCTTAAGCTTCTTACATATCAGCGTTCGGGAGCGGTTATTGCATCGCCCACAACATCACTGCCTGAAATAATCGGTAAAGATCGAAACTGGGACTACAGGTACTGCTGGATACGTGATTCATCGATGATTGTCGATTTGTATAACAGGATAGGTCATACAAGCTCGGCGCAGCGATATATGAATTTTGTGCTGAACAGAAGGATGCTGAAGCACGAAAATATTTCAGTCATGTACGGCATAAACGGCGAACGTTTATTAACCGAGAGAATCCTCGAACATCTTTCCGGCTACGAAGGTTCCAAACCAGTACGAATTGGCAACGATGCATACAAACAGGTACAAAATGACATCTATGGCCAGCTTATCGAGGCAATATATACATATCTTCTTGTAAAACACAGGGATAGAGTTGTAACGGATGAGGAAATATGGACAATAGTCAGGGACCTGGCAAATACCGTTATAAAAAAATGGAAAGAGCCTGATAACGGGATATGGGAACGCAGAGGCCAGCCGAGACATTATGTCCATTCCAAGATGATGAGCTGGGTAGCTATGGACAGATCTGCAAAAATAGCTCGTTTTATTGGAAAACCTAATATCGCTGAAAAATGGCTAAAGATTGCATCTGAAATCAAGCAGGATATAATTGAAAAAGGCTGGAACGAGCAGCGAAAGTCATTTGTTATGTTTTATGGCGGCAGTGAATTAGACGCCGCTAATCTGCTTATGCTGCACTATGGTTTTCTTGAAAATGACGATCCGAAGGTAGTAAGCACGGTAAAAAAAACGTACGAAGAATTAACAAAATCAGATTTTACGTTCCGCTATATTTCTAACGACGAATTCGGGGAAGTCAAAAACGCATTTATCATTTGCACGTTCTGGATGATAAACGCACTATACCTTATAGGTGATGAAGAAAAGAGCAGGAAAATGCTCGATAATGTTTTGCGATGCATCAACAAATTCAAGCTGTTTTCTGAAGATGTCGAAATCGATACATGCAGATTGACTGGCAATTTCCCGCAGGGATATTCTCATCTTGCATTGATTCAGACTATCCTGCTTTTGGAAACAAATTATAACTGGAGCAATGTATCCGGGTTACAAGACTTCTTGCAATAAGACAATAATTGCTGTCATTAAGAGTTTTTTTCCTTTTTTGACGGGTAGATGGTATAATTATCGTAATTAATAGGAGTTTTTGTAAAAGTTCGTTTATTAATTGAGATTGTGTTTTTTTAAAAGCAAACAGCCTGCTGGCAAAAATGAACAGATGGATGAGTAAAAGCAGTTATTTTTCAAAAATTCTGAGAAAATAAGCAAAAAACTTAAAAATTTTTCGTTTTTTTAAGAATAACTGCCTGAAAAGAATCATTTATGTTCGTAAGTCCAGTAATAACAGGGTTTTAGAAAAAAGAAACGAATGAAAGAATTACAGAAAAAAACGTTATATTTAGTGTTTCTGATGGTACTATATATTAGTCTTGATTGACAGAGGCCTTCTATGGATCAGCAGACCTACCAGATCGAACTGATAAAGAAGGCCCAGCAGGGCGATAAGAACAGCCTTGATCAACTGGCCGTGCAGGCGAAGGACCGTTTGCATACGTATGTATTGCGTATGACTCAGCAGGAAGACCTGGCCCAGGAAATTGTGCAGGAGAGTTTGTTGGAAATGTTTAAGGTAATAGGAAAATTAAGAGAAGCTGACCGGTTTTGGCCGTGGTTGTATGGAATAGCCACGAACAAACTGCGCAGATTTTATAGAACAGAAGCGACCCACAGAAGGGTGGCAGTGGCGAGTCTTGAGAAAAAAGGCTCGATGGAAGACCGTCAGGATGGTTTTCAGGATTTGGTTGGTGATGAACTGAAGCAGATTGTTTCAGGGGCAATGAAAAAGCTCAAAACCAGCCATAAAGCCGTTCTTGTAATGCGATGCTACGATGATATGCCTTATTCAGAAATTGCGGAAACAATGGGCACAAGCGAGTTCAGCACAAGAATGTTATTTCTTCGCGCGAAAAGGGCATTGCAGAAGGAGCTTTCAAAGAATGGATTCGCAAAAGGCTCATTTTTGGCTGCTATGATTCTTTTTGGCAAAATGACAGCGCCGACCAAAGCTGCCGCAGCGGAAGTTACGATAGCCGCTGCAACTTTAAAAGTAGGCGTTGCGGCCAGCGCCGTTGGTCTTGCCACTTCGAAAACGGCTATTTTGTCGCTTGCGGCGGCTGGAGTTTTGACGACCGGCACTGTAGTGATGAAGCCTGAACTTTTCAATCTCGATTCAGCAGCTCAGAGAAATTCCGCTGTTTTGGTTCAGGATAATAACGGAGCTGGCCAGAATATCGATACAGGCGAGGAATATCAATGGTTCTTCCCGCAGGGTCCGTCTGGACCTGTTATGATGCAGGTAAGGCTCAACTCGTCTGTCAATAGCGAATATCGTAAAGTGTTACAGAACCAGCATGGTAATTATTATTACAATGGCAATGGTGTAAAAATAAACAATCATCATATGTACGCCGAAGACCTGAGCGTTATACAGATGCCTACGGATGATCCGCAGATGTCTGCGTTTATCTCAAAAGTCGAGGGGGTTTCAAGAGGGATTGAACATATTACAGCGAGCGGTCGCGGCCTGCTGGTTATCGAACCTCGAAATATAGATTCGAGCGACAATCGTCCGCTTCCTATACGTCACAAGAATGTTCTTGACGAAGATTATTTCCAGGCCGACTGGTCCATCAACTCGGATGTAACAGACAATCGTGACCAGATGCACAAACGCGGCTGGACATATTTCAGAATCTCCGGACGCGTAAATGGACAGGATGTGACCGGCAGAGGAAGAATTCCATTCCTGTATTCGGCCAGCGAAAAATACAGCCCATGGCTGAGACTGCAAACAGGCGACATGCTGATGGTCGATACTAATCGTGAGGCTTATATTTACAAAAAGGGAAATGATCGCATCGAACTGTACAAATCTGGCAGCTTCTTCGAGGGATTGGCAAGGCCTTGGATGGGACTGCACGCGATTGATACTATTCGCAGAGATGCCGCTGAACAGAAAATCAAATTCGAGACGCAATATGTCGAAGGCTCTGACAATAAGATCGCACAGGTGAAACTTATTACAGACAATGTGACATTTATTTATAATATTGATATGCAAAACGATGTAATCAATGAGATTAGCTTCTCTACAAAGATGGGTATAGAAGGTAATTTGAAGTTTACATACCTTCAGAATGTCGAAGGATTAGATACGGAATTTGCGGTTCCGCCAAGACCGGGACAAAAGACAACATCGATGGACAGCCATGGTGTTTTGTGGCTTACAAAGTTGTTGGGGGATTCACACGAATAAACATGCAGCTTGAGTTGAATGCAGGTACGTAAAGGCAGGGAGGAAGCGGGAAGTGGACACAAGTTGAATATAAGGAAAAATATGATTAAGTCAGGTATAGGTCGATTTTTAATTACAGCCGCTGTTATAGTGTGTGCGACTGTTTGCCTGGCTTCCGGCGCAACAGAACCAAACTGGAGTTATACATATAAAGACTATTACGAAAGCAGTGACAAGGTCGAAAACGATAGTTTCTATCATTCGATTATTTGGCCGCAGGGCGCTTTTCCACCTTCTGAGCCTTATTTATTTCATAAGGATACCGGGGAATTGGGTTTTGGCGGTTTAAACGGCCAGGTTAATGCCCAGCTTGTTTATCGTTTTCCTCTTGAGCAGGAACAAGACATCAGGACAATCAGCGGCCGTCTGAAAATCGAAGTGCTGTTTCCATATGATAACTCAGGCTCTAAGCAGGAGCTGCAATATTCTCTCTCGTCGGATGGAATCAACTGGTCGGCTGCCAAAAAACTTGAGGAGGGAACAAATTATATTTCGATTAAGTCTGTTCGGGGGATTTGTTATATAACTTTCTCCGGTATTGGTGTTCTTATAGATTATATCGAAGTTGTTTTAAATTCTGATCCTGCTGATTATTTTGTGCCAAGCACACAATGTCCCACTATACAGGCCGCGATTGATTTGGCACAGGACAGCGACATTAACGAAGTATCTATTGAAGTTGCTCCGGGTACATATAAAGGCGCAGGGAATTGTGAGATTGATTTCAAAGGAAAAGCAATTACCGTTTACAGCAAAAAAGGTCCTGAACAAACTATTATTGACTGCGAAAGCAAATACAGGGGTTTCTATTTTCATCAGGGTGAAGTGTCAAGCTCGGTTTTGCGCGGTTTTACAATTAAAAACGGAGCGAAGTCGGGTACTGTAATTCCGGATGAAGATGATTACTGGATTCAAAACTCATCTCATCCGATTGGCGGCGGCATCTATTGCGAGTTCAGCAGTCCGAGCATTATCAACTGTATAATACAGAATTGCTCGACAATACTTGGAGGCGGAATAGGCATTGTCGGTGCATCTCCGATGATTGCTGATTGTGTAATTCAAAACTGCTATGTCGGTAATCCTTCATCACATCGTCTGGGCGGATACGGCGCCGGAATAGCTCTTATAAGAGATTCCGATGCTGTTATTGTAAACACAATAATAAAAAATAATAAAGGATATAACACGAGCCTGGGCGCAGGAGTGTATTGCAGCCAAAGCACGGCTCTGCTGGCAAATTGTGAAATCAGGTCTAATAGCGCGGGTACATCAGGCTCTGTCACTGGAGGCGGAGTTTATGCCGCCGGACTTCTTACAGATATTGAATTGCGCAACTGTATCATAGCGGATAATATCGCTCAATCCGGCGCTGGTATTTTCACCGATTCGATTGAAGATACCACAGATATGGAGTCTGATGAGATATGTAATGTTCTTGTTACAAACTGCACTATAGCTAATAATGATATACCTTCTCCTCAGAGCACAATCGGCGGCGGAATACATTCTCTCTGCTGCAACATCGTGGTACAAAACAGCATCGTATGGGGAAATGACAGTCAGAACATATATATAGATGATGCGGTTTACGAGTATCCTGTTCGCTACTCGAATGTTCAGGGTGATTATGAGGGGCAGTACAATATAAGCATCGATCCCTGTTTTGCTTCGCCCTCAACAGGAGATTACCATCTCAAGTCGCGTTACGGGCGTTATAATCCTGTTCAGAAAACATGGATTTTAGATACGGCTCACAGCGCATGTATCGACGCAGGCGACCCTCAGAATGCGATTGGTCCGGAGCCTTTCCCGCATGGAAAACGAATCAATATGGGTGCATACGGCGGGACAGAACAGGCGAGCATGAACTTCACACAATACATTTTTCATGTTGCAAAAATCGGCAGTAACAGTAATACAGGCCTGAGTCGGGAAAAAGCTTTCCTGACAATTCAGAGAGCAGTTAACGAAGCTGTGGACGGCGATGTAATTATGATTTGGCCCGGTATTTATGAAGAAGAAGTTTCATTTGCGGGCAAGGCAATTACTATTCAGAGCGCAGATGACGCCGCTGAAGTGAGAGCAAAGGGGGGGTATGCTTTCTCATTCAACCAGGGTTTATACAGGGACAGCATTTTAAGAAATCTTATAATTACAAACTGCGGCCTGGGCGCTATATATTGTGAAGGCGCTTCTCCGACCCTTATGAACCTTACAATTGCGTATAATAATTATGGAATTTATTCCGGCGAATCCGGTTCCAGCGCTATCGTCAAACACTGTATTTTCTATAATAATACTTATGGCGATTTCGACATTCACGATCCCCTGATAAAGTATAATATTACATATTGCAGACTTGGAACAGGTCAGTTTAATTATGTATCTGATAAGACGACGAACTTCACCGATAATCCGAGATTCGCTAATTCCAACAAAGAAAATGGTGACTATCATCTGCAGTCTTTTTATGGCAGATATTCTGCAACTAATGGCTGGGTAGGACCGGATTCATATCACAGCAAGTGCATCGACGCCGGCGATATAGAAATCTCTTTCGGACGAGAGCCCTGGCCAAACAATGGAATAATCAATATTGGAGCTTATGGGGGTACACCGTATGCCAGCAGAAGCAGCATCAGCACTTCGCCGATATATGGTGATGCAGCTCCCTGACCTTCAGCCAGCGCAATGACGGAAAAATAGGAGGATGTCGTGATGAAAAGGGGTAATGTTAGAAAAGTACGAATAATTACAATTTGTTTGTTTTTGTTATTTTTATCATCGAATGCCTTTGCCTTGATAGGTCCTCCCGCCTCGCAGCTTGACAGGGGCATGTGGTCCATAAGCGGCGGCTATACGTACACAAGTCAGGACATGGGTACTGCAAAGATTAAAGATACTGAATGCTGGACTAAATACAATGACCTTGGAGTTGTTTATGACGAAGGTTCTGATGCTGATACTTACAAGCTTAAAATCAGGAACGTGAATACTAATCTTTATTATGGTCAGCTCAGTTATGGCCTGAAAGACAAATGGGAAGTGTATGGGCAATTAGGTTTTACAGATGTTAAGGCAGAAACTAAATCGGATAGTGACAGTCGATGGTATGGATATAACCTCGATAATGAATTTGCATTGGGTTTGGGCACGAGGTACACCTTTGCTGAAAAGGGGAAAATTGACTGGGGTGCTGCTGTTCATTTGAATTGGTACAGTAACAGTGTCGATTATGAAGAAACCAATACATATGACTGGGGCGGAGGTTTATTTGAAACTGACTATTTAAAAGAAACAACTGCTCTTGATACACTCGGTATTATAATTGCAGTTGGACCAGCTATCGATATGGGAAGCTGGACTCTTTACGGCGGAGCTATTTGCCAGATTAGTACAGCCGATTATAGCTATAAAGAATGTGGTTCATGGATAGATACTGATGATTATCATGGTACCTGGGCGGAAAAAAAAAGCGGGGATTATGATATGACCAGTTTTGGTGCTTATGTCGGTGCGCAGATTGGCGTTTACAAAAACTATGATTTCGCAATAGAATTGCAGGGTACCACAGATGGCTGGGGCGCAGGAGTTGGAATAGAAATTCCGTTCTAAGCCCTGTCAATATTATAGATGGTTTTATTATGAAAGGGGTCTGTAATACAACTTACAGCCCCTTTTCTATTTGATTGTAATTTTTCAGAAAATATAATTTTTCAAAGAATTTTCGTAACAAAATCATACTTTTGACGTCTTTATATGGGAAGAACGAATTAATACTTGCATGATTAAAGAAAATCATGTAGTATGCCTTTTCTCATTTTAGCAGATTCCTTAATTAAAATATTGATAGGAGAAAAGCCATGCAGAAGAAAAGCGATATAATAATAATGATGATTTTTGTTTTGCTGATGTCTGTACAATCGCGAGGTGAGAAGTCAAATGGGCAGGATTGGAGGCGGTTGGCGCAAAAAGAGAATTTGAGCGAGAACACGATTGAAAAATTGGCGGCAAATAATGCAGTTATTACAGATACAGCTTATAAACAAATATTTACTCCTTATATCGAGGGCGGAAGCTACAGAGGTGACCGTGAAAATGAAATTTCCTTATTTATCACTGCGGACTCGCTGATAAATGCTTATCATGTGCTTTATGAAGAATCTGTCCTGAGACTGGAAAATGCAAACGCAAATAAACTGGAGGAAATACTGAAGTTCGTTTTGACTAATTTGCCGAAAGCTGATGATAATATTAAAGGCAAGTCTGAATTATTAAAAGCGGCACGGCAGCGGGCATTTATTATTGTCGGAACTGCCATAAAGCTGATGGATGAAAATTACAGGCTTTCTGATAAAAATATCGAAGAAATTACCAGCAAAGAAGTTGTGAAAATAAAACAGGCAGCCGCAAAAGAAAAACCTTCCTGGCTGGGTGAACCGACACCTGATTTAGTTGAAATTGATTACAGCAGATACAAACCACGCAGTTTTTATACATCATCCGAAAAATTATCTAAATATTTTTGTGCTGTTTCCTGGCTTCAGTCTATTCCCTTCAGGCTGGCTAAGGATGATGAATTGCTTTCTATGCTGATGTTGGGTAATTGCTTAAATTCCAAACAATTTGGAAGAGATTCTGTAACATATCAGAAATACACAGATTTTTTCAGTACTTTCAAGAAGCTTATAGGTTCAGGAGATGACTGGGACGTTATAACGGCAAAAGACCAGATTGCAAGAGACCTGAGTCTTAACCTCAATGGAAATGACCTTGATGAAATTCGACAAAAATTAGTAGATAAACTTAGAGCAGAAGGCGGCTCTCAAATTAATGACCAGATGCGTTTTCCGCCGCTTGATCCTCATACAGCAGCGGCTGAGCCTCAATTTCGATTTATTTCAGCCTATCGTACACCTGATGCGGTATTGTTCCATAGAACTACCGACTTGAGAGAATTTAGCAGACCTTTACCAACTGGTCTTGAAGTATGTGCGGCTTTAGGTTCTGAGTTCGCACGGAATAAACTGGAGTATTCAGATAAAGCAAAACTGCTCAAAACGATAGAAAATACCAGGAGCGTGTTTTCCGGCAATTCTCTTTATTTGGACTATCTGCAATGCCTGGCATGTTTGCTTGACGAACCACCTGCAAAAAGTCCTGCCTTTATGAAAAATGAAATATGGCAGGCGAAAAGCTGCAACACAACTCTCGCCGGCTGGTCTCAACTGCGTCATACATGGGCACTTCAGGCGAAACAATCAGTTACCTACGGAGGGGATGCAATCTCACCATTGGGTTTTGTGGAACCTGAACCTGAATTTTATCATAAGATGGCATTGCTTGCCCAAAAGAGCAGGGATATTCTTGAAAAAGCAGGTACTTTTAGACCAGATTACAGTGAAATAAGCAAAAATATCATGGATTATGTGCACATTGCTGAAACAGTTGACTCTGAACTTAAATTAAGCCAGAAAATGTTTCAGGAATATAGAAAAGAAAGCGAAAGATTGTATATTGGTAATCAATTGATGATACCATTGGATATCGGTGACAGACGAGAGAATAAGGTGACACCTTTTAAAGAAAAAATTGCAAAACTTAAAATTATAGCAGAAGGATTGCAAAAAGGCATAATGCCGGAGGATGAGGAAATGGCATCGAGAATCAAACAGTATGATTTTGATCTTAAGGATCTTTGGAATAGTCTTGAAAGTTTGAGCCAAACATTAGTAGAAATATCCAGAAAGCAGCTTGCTGATGAAGACCTGAAGGAGTATGCACAATTCATAGTAAGTTATGGTGTGAAAATAGCAAATATAATGATGTATAATGGTAATTCTTATCTTAATCCGAATGATGATTCAATGAAGATAGTTGATGTTCATTACAAACCCAAATACTATCCAGGTGATTCAGAAGGGTATCTGCAAATTGGAATTGCTCGTCCAAGAGCTATCTATATATTGTATCCCTGGCAGGGCAGTTTAGTTCTATGCAGAGGCGCAGTAATGCCTTATTATGAATTTAAAAGTGACAGCAGGCTCACTGATGCCGAGTGGAAGACGTTTTTGGATACACCACAGCGACCTGAGGTACCCGAATGGATAAAGCCTGTTGTTGCAGATGGCACCTTATCGCTTCCATCTTTCGTTCGATAAGCAAACTCCAAATAAATGAAAGAAGATATTTTACTGCAGGGCTTTGGAAGGGAGTAGATAGATACCGGGACCAACGCCGTCGGGGTAGGGGGTTTTGCCGTCTGATGTGATAGAGACTTTCATCTGGACAGTGTCTCTTGACGAGAAGGTTTCTACATGTCCATCGGTGTAGCCTGCTCGTAATGTCACTTCCGGGATATTCTCAAGGGTTCCGGGTGCAGACCAGTACGAAGAAAGAAGCAGGGTTTCGGCAACTTCAGTTGCTTCATCGAACACTTCACAGCTTCCAAACGCCGCCGGAGTACGCCAGTGATCGTAGCCGAAATAATCTGTTACCAGCAAAGTGCTTTGACGTTTGTTTCCTGCTGGGTCGTGAGGTCCCTGGAAAACTTTTCCCTGCTGTTCGAGCACTCCCTTGTAGTTCCAGTAGAAGCAGTATGAGCCGCCCACCGGGTCGGCAGGGAATGTTGTCTCCGGATTATCCCAGTTCTCGCCTGCTTCCCATGCCAGCTTGAGGTATTGATATTCCTGCGGCGAACACGGGCAGAACATAGAGCTTGCATCTGTTACATAGTTTTTAAGATACCTGCTCATGGACCTGTATAGACGGGGGCTTCGCTGACGGTTTCCAGTCAGTCTTGTCGGGTCGGTCCAGTTCCAGTTTTCGCCGTAGCCGATAGTAGCGACAGATTCAGGATACCTGTCGTCATTATCGTTTGAGAAAATGTTAATAGCAGAAGTGATTTGTTTCTGGTTGTTCATGCTGACTAAGTTAATAGCCTGCCTGCGCACATGGTTAAATGCCGGTATTGCAATCCCCATGACCACTGTCATTATAGAGATCACCACCAAAAGCTCAACGAGTGTGAAAGCTCGTTTCACCACCATTCCTGCCTCCAGTTGTCTGCGGTTGATACGGATTTTCTTATCCTCCGAATCTAAAGCAGATAATATAGGGCGCATTACGCGCGCGCCTTATTTTAACTTATTCAATTATATATTCCGAATTAACATAAGTCAAGCCGGAATATTCCTAAAAATCCCTATAAACGGACGGGAAGAGGCACTTTTATCGGAATCATTTCTGTAACATCAGCAATAACAAGTACTTATGTTAAGAAAAACATGTCTGGAAGTCAGAAAATACACAAAAATTATATGAAAAAGAGTTACAAATCCTGCAAAAACAGCATCAAATAAAAAAGGCTGTGAGTTTTATTGCCCACAGCCTTATTTTCAAACACTTTTAAAAAGTTGTTTACTGATTATCATTCAGAGCAGTTGTTAAGCCATAACATCATATAGGTAAACAAATCGTACTCATCAACAACTCCGTCTCTGTTTAAGTCTTCACAGACTACGCAATCCTCGTTCGGAGTGAAATAGTAATCTTCTGTTTCACCATAATCATATCCATTAGTTGGACCTGAACCAGCAGCGCCTGTACCGCCTTTCCATGGCTGGTCAGAAAGAGTAATTCTCATCCATATCTTTTTGTTGCCTGACGCCGGATGCCATGCAAGGAATCCAGGTGTAGTAATAGTATTTATACCTGTGTTCAAATTGTACAGAAGCTGGTTCTGCACCGCCCACTCCTTAACTGCTCCGCCTGTATTGCAGCTTGCGCAGTTGAGGTTTTGATCTGTATTGCCGTCATCTTCCCAGTCGCCGTCACGATTCCAGTCAAACCATACATTAACCCACATATCCACGTTCGGGTCAATGACATTAACCTTATAATTAAATGTAGTAAATTGGCAATGATTCATGGCAAGAGTCGAACCAAGCCATGGATCAGTTGACATAACAACGCCATCATCGCCAAGGTCTCTGTCCGCATTGATATTGAGTTGAGTTGGAAGAATATTATTAGTCGGATCCTGGTCATAACCCTGATCGGCTTCATCTTCAAAAGTTACCGTGTTACCAAGATACGCTACGCCCTTTGGATCCAGATGTATCGGACCTTTAACTGCATTACCTGTGAAAACAGTCGGGAATTGTGCCGTAACTGAATTGTCATATGTTCTCATGATTGAAGCTGTATGATTTGTAGTATCCGGTGCATCGCCGAGGTCGGAAGCATCCTGTACCTGTCCGCCGCAGCTTATAGTTAGTTTTCCCGTACCTACATCAGTTTGACTAAGTCCGCCTACCTCAATCCAGTATGTCTTTCCTGATGTAACACTAATTGAAAGCTCAGACTGACTGCCACAGGCATCATCATTGCATCCAACCAATGAAAGGTTGCTGCATGATGTTCCGCTGTACACAGCCAGCACTGTGTCAAAGCTGCTTCCGCAAAGGCTGAATACTGCTGTTCCCGTGCATGTAGCAGTGTATTTATACCAGATATTTGGACTGTTCATAATGCAAGCGCTCGGGCCGTCATGTGTTGCTCCGACAGTTGTAAATGCTAAATTGGTTACATTACCAACTGTCTGTGCATTTGCACAGTTATCATTTGTTGTAACGGGAGTTCCGACGCAGCTTACAGATATTACACCTGTACCGCTGGAGAAGGTGTACCAGTGTCCAACTTCAATAAGGTACTGGTTTCCTCCGGTTACCGGTATTGATACCTGTGATGCCAGGCCGCAGTAATCATCATTATAAGCAAGTCTTCTTCCCACAGTGGCAGGGCACTGACAGCCGCTATAGACTGCAAGCATGGAGTCCCATGTAGTGCCGCAAAGACTTATAGTTGCTGTACCTGTACAAGTGGCTGTATAGCAATACCATATGTCATTTCCATTACTATACAGGCCGTCATGTGTTGCGCCTGTGGTATCAAAAGGCTGGTTTGTGACATTTCCAATCGGTAAAGCGTTCGCACACAAATCGTTTGATGGGGCTGCCATTGCGGTCTGTCCCGCTGAAAGCAAGACTGCTGCTGCAAATACCAGCGACCAAATTAATCTGTAATTTCTCATGATTTAATCCTCCAAAAAAGTTTGTATTTTTTTACATTTTCATGTTATTTTATACGATTCACATCTGGTTATTGCACGATTTAATCCTCCAATAAACCACATATACTGTTTCGTGTTCCTGAAATATGTATATTATCGAATTCTTTCTCATAGCCTGATTTTTGCTTTTTAAATAGACCGAGAGTTGCCAAACTCAAGTCCAGTTTGTCCGTGCAAAAAAACACCACTCCTGTAATTAGATATTTAGACAATATAATCATATATAAAGTTCCCATATTCTTTCGGTTCTTTAAGGCGATAAATTGAATTATAATCACCCTAATTGTGCTAATAACTATATAAAAGTGCCATCATCGTATTATTATGTAACGTTTATTAACTTTCTATTTTCTTTTTTTAAAATTATTTTCTATATTTAATTTTCCTGCTATTTTTTCTATTTTTTAGCGACATCATTTTCGGTTTTTGATATATATTATTTTGTGTAACTCTTTGTATTATAAGATGTTATGATGCAATAGGCTTACTGTAACAGTTTGCGTCCTATATAATATGACCTGGAAGTAATTTATAGAACATGCCAAATCCTAACTTTAGAAAACTAATAGAATTAAACATGATTCGTTATAAAAAACCTATTATGAATTTCTTGACTATATACTGCTGTACAAGTAAAATTTCGGCATAATTAAACTGATTTTTCGGTAGAAAACCGGAAAACACCTCGTTGGATGCAAAAAACAGGAAAGAAGACACTTTATATAGGAAGGTTTTAAATGGCTGATCTGAACGGTAAAATAGCCCTGATAATAGGCGGCGGAGGCGGAATAGGCCTGGAAATTGCAAAATCACTGGCTGAAGAAGGATGCAAAGTGGCTTTAGCTGATTACAGCGAAGAGTTACTGAAAAAGGCTGAAAAGTCCGCACCAGGCAAGACTAAATTTGTATGGAAAATCTGTGATATTACAAATCGCCCTCAGGTTGCAGAGCTTTTCAAGTGGCTTTCTGATGAAGTAGGCTCTATCGATATTCTCGTCAACAGCGCAGGCATAAATGTCGCTAACAGGGCGATGGCAAATGTCGATCCGAAGGATTTTGACAGGGTTCTGGCGGTAAATACAATCGGCCCATTCAATTGTATGCATGCGGCTCTGCCGGAAATGAGAAAGAAAAAATCAGGCTTAATTATTAATATCGTTTCTATTTCAGGCAAGCACAACATAAAACTCGGTGGACTGCCTTATTGCGTTTCCAAGTTCGCGACAGGCTCGCTTGGCAATTTTACGGGTATAGAGGAATGCGAGAACGGCATCAGGGTAACGAATATTTACCCCGGCGAAGTTAATACTCCGATTGTCGATAAGAGACCAGTGCCGGCCACGCCTGAACAGAAAGCGGCAATGCTTCAGCCTGAAGATATAGCCGCTTGCGTAGTTATGGTAGCAAAATTACCGCAAAGGGCAATCGTTACAGAACTGGTAATTACTCCGAAACATATGATGTACCCATAGTTTATTGTAAGAATAGATATAAATAATTAACTTTTTATGAAAAGGCAAAACTATGAATACAATTAAATGTATGACATTTATTGTGGCATCTGTTCTCTGTATGTCTCTTTGTGCGGCATCTGAGAGTAAAAGCCCTGCTGTTAAAAAAGAAGTTTTCGGTAAAACCAATGATGGAAATGATGTTTATGTTTTTACGCTTACGAATAAAAATGCTGTTATTGCCAAGGTTATTGAATTGGGGGCGCATCTAATCCGCCTTGAAGTTCCGGACCGTGAAGGAAAATTTGCGAATATTACGACAGGGTATGATTCTTTGCAGCGTTACAGGAATTCGTATGAAGGCGCAACAATAGGAAGGTATGCGAATCGTATTGCCAATGCGGCATTTAAGATAGATGGTATCGAGTATAAAGCGACATCCAATCTTCACGGCGGTCGAAGGGGTTTTCATACTGTTCTGTGGAAAGGCGCTGAATTTCAAAATGACAATGAAGCCGGAGTGAAATTGACTTATCTCAGCAAAGATGGCGAGGAAGGCTATCCCGGCAATCTTAATTGCACCGTGACTTTTGCCCTGACAAATGATAATGAGCTGAAGATTAACTACGAAGCAGTGACGGACAAGCCAACAGTTGTCAATTTCACGAATCACGCATACTTCAATCTGGCAGGAGCCGGCAACGGCCAGGTTATGGGACATGAAATTTATGTCAATGCGGATAAATATACCCCCTTTGACCGTTTTCAAATTCCAACGGGCGAAATCAGTACTGTAAAAGGGACGCCGTTTGATTTTACAGAACCGAACACGATAGGTTCAAAAATCTCCGGATTGGGGCAGGGAGGTTATGATCATAACTTTGTGATTAATGGCTGGGACGGAAAAAAACTCATACTAGCCGCACGCGTATATGAACCAGCAGGCGGAAGAGTTATGGAAGTATTAACTACAGAGCCGGGAATGCAGTTCTATACAAGCAGAGGCGAAGCTTTCTGTCTCGAAACACAGCATTTTCCTGATTCGCCCAACCACGCCGAATTTCCTTCAACGATTTTGCGTCCCAATGAGACTTTCAAATCTCAAACGATATATAAATTCTCAAAAAAATAATTTACGGCAAATCAAATGAAAATAGTTATAGCGATGGACTCATTCAAAGGCACACTCAGCGCCTTTGAAGTGTGTGACATTATCGCATCTGTTATACGGGAGCACTTGCCTGCGGCAGATTGTGTTCTTAAGCCCGTAGCCGATGGCGGCGAGGGAACTGCACAGGCTATGCTCAAGTCTATTCCGGGAAAATGGATCCCCAAAAAAGTAACAGGTCCTTTATTCGATATGAAGGTGAATGCCGGTTTTGCATGGTTTGAGGATTCCCGAACGGCTTTGGTGGAAATGGCATCCGCCGCGGGATTGCAGCTGCTCACGAAGGCGCAATACAACCCGATGAAAACAACGACATACGGTGTTGGTGAACTTATCAGGGCGGCAGGGAAATACAAACCTGAAAAAATTCTTTTTGCTGTTGGCGGCAGCGCTACAGTCGATGGCGGGACAGGCGCAGCCGAAGCGATTGGATGGCAGTTTGTTGATAAAGATGGAAAACAGATTCGAGGCAGCGGCGCGGGACTTAAAAACATCGTGAAAATTATCCCTCCATCAAAAAAACTTGAAATTCCTGTTGAAGTTCTTTGTGATGTGCAAAATCCTTTATGCGGCGAATTCGGCGCAGCGAGAATATATGGTCCGCAGAAAGGTGCAACGCCGGAAATGGTGGAAGAGCTTGAGTCAGGACTATTGCACCTTGGGCAATTGATTCGCGAGCAGTTGAAGTGCGATGTCGTTGATGTCCCCGGCGCCGGTGCGGCAGGAGGCCTGGCCGCTGCGGCTTTGGCTTTTATGAATGGAAAACTTGTTTCCGGTATTGATACTATAATCAACTGCAGTAATATCGAAACCGAATTGAAAGATGCTGATTGGATTGTAACAGGTGAAGGATGCTTCGACAGGCAAAGCTTGTTTGGAAAAGTTGTATCAGGTATAGCAAAAATTGCCCGAACGGCAAAGATTCATATGGCTGTTATTGCAGGGCAGGTAAGATTGCCAAAGCATGAGTATCAAAAGATAGGTGTCGCGACTGCATTGAGCTGCAAGCCGGATGATATGGATATCGATGAAGCTCTGAGCAAAAGCCGAATGCTTTTACAATTGGCCGCCAAAAAGTTTGTACAGGAAAATCTTGTATAAATTATTCATCCGATTATAATGACAGAGAATCAGGGGCATCTGTATAACGATACTATTTTTTGTGGAGATCTAAAGATGATGAATAGAAGGGAAGTACTTAAATCTATTGGCGGCGGCGCCGCTGTTTCAATTCTCGGAAGTTCAGTTTTATCTTCGGGAGCAGAAACGCCGAGAAAGTCAAAATTGGGAATCGCATCTTTTTCCTGTACTTTAGGCGGTCAGGCTATGGATGCCATGCGTTTTCTTGAATATTGTCATGGAATCGGAGCCGGAGGAATACAGTGCGGAATTCGCAGCAATGATCCGGAATATCTCAGGAAACTTCGCGAAACCGCTGAAAAGTATGAGATGTATATCGGTGCAGAATCAAGTTTACCGCGAAACGAGTCGCAGCTATCGCAATTTGAAAACCAGCTAAAGGCAATTAAAGAGCTTGGATGCAGGTCTGTTCGCGTTGGTTTCGGAATGCGAAGATATGAACAATGGTCTGCCTTGGAGCAGTACCGGCAGTTTGAACAGCAGACACTGAAAACTGTTCAGCTATGTGCGCCATTGTTTGAAAAATACAAATTGTATTTAGCCATCGAGAACCATAAGGACTTCCGCATACACGAAATGCTAAGGATTTTGAAGACTGTCGATAGCGAATATGTCGGTGTATGTATAGATGTTGGTAACAGCTTTGCTTTGCTGGAAGACTGTATGGATATTGTAAAGGCATACGCACCATACTGCAATGCGACTCATTTGAAAGATATGGCTCTCGGAGAGTATGAAGATGGTTTTCTGCTTGCTGATGTGCCGTTGGGCCAGGGATTGCTCGACCTGCCTGAAATGGTGAAGATTATTCGCCAGGCGAAGCCTGATATACAGTTCGGACTGGAGATGTCCACCCGTGATCCGTTGAAAGTTCCTTATTTAACCGATAAGTATTGGGTAACTTTCCCTGATACCAAAGCCGCAGATTTCGCAAAGATTATGAGATATGTACGTGATAACAAATGGTCCAAAGAAAAATTACCTTCTTTAGCGGGGCTTTCTCAGACCGACCAGAGAAAACTCGAAGAAGAAAATAACAAAAAATGTCTCGTCTATGCGATTGATAAGCTGGGCTTGTAATGGTGCAGAATAAGAAAGAAAAAATTAAGAGACTCTAACAAAATGAATTTTTTCTTTGTGGCATGGCCATCCTGGCCATGCTTCATGGGCAAGATGCCCATGACACGATTCATTTTGATAGAACTTCTAAATACAAGCAATTTTTTCTTTCTTAAATATGTCTAACTTCAATTTTGCAGAGCTCTTGTATTCAAAAATATAAGGAGAGAATTGAATGAGTCCTGTACTGATTCTTGTTATTGGCGTTGCTGCTCTTTTATCGCTGATTGTCGTGCTTCGGCTCAATGCTTTTATTGCATTGATTATAACAGCAATACTTGTGAGCCTGCTTTCGCCTGGAGAAACGGCTGAAAAGGTTTCCCGTGTTGCGGCTGGTTTCGGCCAGGTTATGGGGTCGATTGGAATTGTTATCGCGCTTGCCGCTGTAATGGGCAAGTGCCTTTCGGACAGCGGCGCTGCTGATAGAATTATACGCTCATTTTCAAATGCGCTTGGCGAGAAAAAAGCTGCCTGGGCTTTGATGGGAAGCGGCTTTATCCTTTCCATCCCCGTTTTCTTCGATACAGTTTTTTATCTTCTCATTCCTCTGGCAAGGTCAATGTGGAGGAGAACACAAAAAAACTATATGCTGTATATTCTTGCTATCGTTGCAGGCGCAGGAATCACACATACTCTAATCCCGCCGACGCCGGGACCATTGTTTATGGCAAGTCAGTTTAATATCGACCTTGGATTGATGATAGGGATTGGCCTGCTGGTTTCTATTCCCGCCGCTGTTGTCACTATGTATGTCTGCAGGATAATTAATAAATATCGTGACTTGCCGATGCGCCCATACAGCGGCGAGACGGAACCAGAGCCGCTCTCTGATGAGCATCTGCCTCCTCTCTGGCTAGCTGTATTGCCTGTCATTCTGCCTGTCGTTCTTATTTCCATGAATACTGTCGCTAAGGCGATTGTATCTGCTCAGGCTGCTGCGATTGCTGAAGCCGCCGCGTCAAACGTGATTCCTTTCTCGAAAAAGATAGCAAATATTACAGCGATATTAGGTGACCCGAATATGGCGCTGCTGATTTCCGCTCTCATCGCGATGTACGTTTTAGTCCGTCAGCGAAAATTAACATTGAAGGAGCTTGGTGATGTAGTTCACAAATCCTTAATGGTCGGCGGCGGAATGATTCTTATCACAGCCGGAGGTGGAGCTTTCGGTAAAATGCTTCAGTACACAGGCATCCAGCAAACTATCGAAAACTGGATTGGTTCGGGAAGTCAGGCTTTTGGAATAACAATTCTTCTTATGGGTTTCGCAGTATCATCATTGATGAAAATATCTCTCGGTTCCGGTACCGTTGCTATGATGACAGCTTCTTCGATGTTCGCCGCGATGGGATTAACGAAAGAGCAGCTTGGTTTGAATCCTGTATATCTTGCAATGGCGATAGGGAGCGGCTCGCTGGTCGGTGACTGGATGAATAATGGCGGATTCTGGGTCTTTGCGAGAATGAGTGTGCTTACTGAAACAGAATGTCTTAAATCATGGACGATACTCACCGCCGCTCTCGGAATCACAGGTCTCGGCTTCACTATTCTTTTCGCAGCAATATTGCCTATGGTATAGCTGCTTTTATGTGATTATATTTAGAACCTCTAACAAAAAGAATCGTGTCGCGGGCATCTTGCCCGCGAAATATTACCGGGATGGAAATGCTGCATCTTAAAAATTCATTTTGTTAGAGGTGCTAAGGGATTTCGTTTGTATGGCAAAAGTTAAAATTGAAATTTACAGGCTTCTGGAAAAGATTAGAGAACAAAAACCGGTCGTTCATCATCTGACCAACTGGGTAACCATTTACGATTGTGCTAATGTGGTCAAAGTCCTCGGCGCTTCGCCGGTGATGGCGCATGCCCCCGAAGAAGTCGCGGAAATGGCGGGGATAGCTTCGTCGCTGGTATTAAATATCGGCACGCTTACAGTGGATTTTATTAATGCGATGATAATAGCGGCCAGAAGCGCTAACAAGAAAAATATTCCCGTTGTCCTTGATGTCTGCGGCGCAGGAGCTACAACATTGCGAGACACGAAATGCTTTGAATTACTTGATGCGGCCAAGATAACGATTATAAAGGGCAACGCTTCGGAGATTGCCCGTATCAGCGGTGAATCGGTAAAAACAAAAGGAGTCGATGCAGGTGATGTCACTGTAAACCTCGCGGATTTGGCAGTGAGAACAGCCCAAAACCGGCATTGTACTGTAGTCATAACTGGCAAAGAAGATATTGTAGCAGATGAAAAGCGATGTTACAGAGTAAAGAACGGCCACCCAATGATGGCCAATGTTGTTGGAACCGGCTGTATGTCCACTTCTGTTATAGGAACTTTTGCCGCTGTTGATTCGGATTATGTTCATACATCCGCTGCCGGGTTGGTGTGCTTCGAAATTGCGGCGGAACTGGCAGTGCAGAAATCACAGGGGCCGGGGACATTTAAAGAGCAGCTATTCGATTCTTTATTCAGCTTAAATAAAGCCGCGATTGATACTATGCAAAAGGTGGAATCGTGATACGGGGATATTACTTTATTACGGACTCCGGCCTGAGCATATCAGGCAATTTGTCCGATATGAAACATGCGCTTAAGGCAAACATCAGCGTAGTCCAGTACCGCAATAAGAGTGCTGCGACTCGTGATTTATATGAAGAGGCTGTGGCGATTCGCAGGATTTGCGAAAAAGCGATTTTTTTGATTAATGATCACGTTGATATTGCCCTTGCGGTAGGTGCCGACGGAGTGCATTTAGGTGATAGTGATTTGCCTTATCACGCTGCCAGGCAGATTCTTGGTAAAAATAAAATTATCGGCCTGACGGTACACTCGCTCGATGATGCACTCGCCGCACAGGAGATGGGTGCGGATTACATCGGGGCAGCTCCGATTTTCCCCACCACTACAAAAACTGATGCCGGAGAACCTTTAGGAATTGAAGGCTTAAAGGAAATATGTGAACGTGTTTCGATTCCTGTTGTCGCGATAGGGGGGATTAATCTTTCAAATGCTCAATCTGTTATCGATGCCGGTGCGAATGCGATTTGCGCAATTTCCGCAGTTGTAACAAAACCGGATGTCTGCGCAGAAGTGAAAAAGTTTCAGGAATTATTCATATAAAAGCTGTAAATTCAAATAAACGATTTTCACTCCAAATTTCTTTCGACATTAATTTACACGAGATTAACACTGTTTCAAATTTACATTGATTTGAAAAGTACAATGTTCCCTTTATTTACCTTCCTTCACCATCTTAAGGTGTGGAAATTCATAAAAAACATCTTAATCCAAAGTAAATTTAATAAAAATGGAAAAAATGATTGTATTAACTGGTTTTCAAGAATAAGATTATTTTGTAAATTGGATGCGGTAAATAGAAAGATAAATATTGTATTTTTAAGATTTGCATTAACTTACGGGAATTTTGAGGTTAGTTTAAATGCCCACATTAAATTGGATTGGTAAAGAAGCAGTAATCAATCATCATCGACAGGTACCATATCATTTACTGCGTTGCGATAATTCACTTTCTGTGGGAAACCCTGATTGCGGAAATCTTCTTGTAGAGGGCGATAATCTTTTGGCATTGAAGGCATTATTGCCATATTATGCAGGGCAGGTTAAGTGCATTTATATCGATCCGCCTTATAATACAGGAAATGAAAACTGGGTGTATAACGATAATGTGAACTCACCTGAAATGAAAAAATGGCTGGGCAAAACAGTGGGAGCTGAAGCTGAAGACCTTTCACGTCATGATAAATGGCTCTGTATGATGTATCCCCGACTTTCGATACTCAAAGAGTTTCTTCGGGAAGACGGTGCTATTTTCATTAGTATAGACGACAATGAGGTACATAACCTAAGATTAGTGACGAATGAAGTGTTCGGTGCACGGAACTTCGTTTGTACCTTTATTTGGGAAAAGAAACACACGAGAGCAAATGATGCCCGTTTTATATCTGACAACCACGATTTTATTCTTCTTTACGCAAAATCTATTGAATCTCTTCAACTAAAACGTTTACCTCGGACAGAACAAGCCAATGAAAGATATTCGAATCCTGATAATGATCAGCGTGGAGATTGGATATCACAACCATTACAAGTTAAGACACCTTCCGAAGCTTATATTTATGAGATTATTACTCCTTCAGGTCGTAGAGTAAGTCCTCCAAAAGGACGAAGTTGGGCTTTTGGAGAGCAAAGATATAGGGAATTGATTAGTGAAAACCGAATATATTTTGGGCCGAATGGTTCTAACGTCCCGCGAATGAAAAAATTTCTTTCTGAAGTGGGCAATCTTATTCCGGTTACAATTTGGCCTCGCAAGGAAGTTGGTGACAATCAGCAAGCCAAAGATGAATTAAAAAACATTCTTAGTGGTTTAAATAGGAGTTTTGACAATCCCAAACCAACTAAACTGCTTAAACGTATTATTGAATTAATTACTGATAAAGAGTCAATTATTTTAGATTCTTTTGCTGGCAGCGGTACTACAGGTCACGCAATTCTTGACCTCAACAAATTTAATAAAAGTAATCAACGTTTTATATTAGTTGAGATGGATCATGACATTTGTCGGAATGTTGCAGCACAACGGTTAATTCGGGTAGTACAAGGATATGAGATAGAAAATGGGGAAAAGATTTTAAAAATAGAAGGATTAGGTGGGGGATTTCGTTATTGTAAATTGGATAAGCCATTATTTGATGAGACAGGGAAGATTAACGAATCAGTAAAATTTGCAGATTTAGCAGCACATGTTTTTTTTACAGAAACTGGTATGCCGATACCAAAGCGGACAAATGGAGCAAGTCCATTTTTGGGAAGTGCAAAGGGAACTGGGTATTATCTTTTATTTAATGGAATACTAGGTGATAAAACACCTGACGGTGGAAACGTTTTAACAGGCAAGGTATTGGCAAGTTTACCAAAGCATAATGGTCCTAAAGTTATTTTCGGAGAGGGGTGCCGCTTAGGTGAAGCAAGATTGAGACGGGAACAAATAATATTTAAGCAGTTGCCTTATGAAATAAAGGTGTCGTGATGGCATTTGAATTAAAAAAATATCAGAGACGTTGTCTGGATGAATTATCAAAATATCTGCAACGAACTTTTGAATTACAGGATGCAGATACAGCTTTCTATGAGCAAACACGAAGAGCATATAATCCTATAGAGACATTAAAAGGACTTCCTTATGTCTGTGTTCGTGTGCCGACAGGCGGGGGCAAGACAGTTTTAGCTGCGCATTCTGTGGGTATAGCATCAGAAAATCTGTTGCGTACAGAAAGATGCTTAGTTTTATGGCTCGCACCGACAACGCAAATTGTCGAGCAGACATTAAATGCACTGCAAAACAAGAGACATCCATACAGGCAGGCATTAGATAAAGATTTTGACGGCTGCGTAACAATAATGGACATCAAAGCAGCATTTGGGCTTCAAAGAGGAACATTAGACTCTGATACGGTTATCATTGTTTCCACTATGGCGGCTATGCGAGTGGAAAATACGGATGGGCGAAAAATATACGAAGACAGCGGAATTTTAATGTCCAATTTTGATGGACTATCAGAGGAACAAAAAAAAGTTCTATTAACTGATAATGGAACAGGAACGATACCATATAGCCTGGCAAATGTTCTAAGATTGAGAAGACCTGTTATTATTGTCGATGAGGCACATAATGCACGCACGCCGCTGTCATTTGAATCTTTAGCGAGATTTAATCCATCGTGCATTTTGGAGTTTTCTGCAACTCCCAACCAGGAAATCAAGGGGGAAAATAAACCAAGCAATGTCTTAACGCATGTTTCCGCGGCTGAGCTTAAAGCCGAAGATATGATTAAACTGCCTATATATTTGAAAGCAAAGCCTCAATGGGTGGAAGCAGTTCAGGAAGCATTGGATAAGAGATCTGAATTAGAAAGATACGCAGAAGAAGATGAAAAAATAAGTGGGCAGTATATTCGACCAATAATACTATTTCAGGCTCAAAGGAACATAAGCGGACAAAAAAATATTACTTATGATATTTTAAAGAAAATGCTAATAGAAGATTTCAAGATACTTGAAGACCATATCGCAGTGTCAACCGGCTCAGAGAATGACCTTGAGGGTATAGATGTTCTTGCGAAAGATTCGAAAATAAGATGTATCATTACAGTTGATAAACTGCGTGAGGGATGGGATTGTCCGTTTGCATATATTCTTTGTACAATATCAAATTTGAAAAGCAGCACAGCAGTAGAACAAATACTCGGTCGAATTCTGCGCATGCCATATGTAACAGAACGCAAGTACGAGGATTTAAATAGAGCGTATGCATTTGCGACATCGTCTGAATTCGTTGAGTCTGCTAATGCTTTAACAGAAGCACTTATTGAAAGCGGTTTCGAGAGGTTTGAAGCAAAGACCATGATCAAACCTGCAGAACGTGCCAGTGATGAATACCTGCCTTTATTTAATGAACCGATTTCGGAAACGGTAAAAGAAAAACCAAATTTTAAGGATATTCCTGAAAATCTGCGAAAGAAGGTAAGTCTTCGTGAGACAAAAGAGGGCAATGAGATTATTTATGCTGGGCCGCCGATAAAAGCAGAAGATGCAGAAAAGCTTAAAGCTTCTGTAAGTAATCCGGAAGATAAGAAATCTATCGAACGATTAGTTAGAAAATCGCGAGGACAGGAAAGCAGTCCTGCCGCTATTGGAGAAAAGTTTGCAGTTCCTATTCTCGCTGTACGTATAGAGAAAGAATTAGAACTTTTTGATGACCAATTTCGAGAAGTTCCGTGGAAACTTAGCAGTTGTAATGCTTTATTGTCGGAACAAGATTTTACCCTGTCGCAAAGTGCTGAAAAGATAGCAAAAATAGATGCCAGCAAGGATGGTAAAATTGAGTTCTCGTTTATTTCTGAATTGCATAAACAGCTTAATTTATTTGATATTCACGGACCGAAAAATGAGGCAGAGTTGGCAATTTGGCTTGACCAGCATATACCGCATCCTGATATAACGCAAACAGAAGCAAGTTTATTTATAGGGAAAATGATTAGATTGCTTATCGAGGAACGAAAAATTTCATTCGAAGAACTCATTATAAATCGCTGGAAGTTACGTGATTCTGCAGAACAGATAATATCTCATCATCGAAAGCAGGTAATAGAAGAGGCTTATCAATTAATGCTTTTGCCTGAATGTGAAACACCAGTTGAAGTTGACCCAACATTTTGTTTTTTATTTGATAATATCAGGTATCCAGCCACGAGATATTACGATGGTGCATTTAGGCCGAAGAAACATTATTATTTGAACCCAGGTCATATGAATGGTGAAGAAGCTGAATGTGCGGCATTCATTGATGAGTTGGAAGAAGTTGAATATTGGGTAAGAAACCTTGAAAGAGAAGATTATTCTTTTTGGCTGCCGACTTCCACAGATAAGTTTTATCCGGATTTTGTAGTTCAGTTAAGAGACAATCGTATTCTTGTTGTTGAATATAAGGGTGCGGATAGATGGAGTGATGATGATTCAAGAGAAAAACGCCTTATTGGCGATATATGGGAAAAGCGAAGTAAAGGTAGATGTTTATTTGTAATGCCAAAAGGAAAAGACTGGAATGCGATATTAGAGAAAATTAAATAGTAAGATATTAAAAATATTTCAAAAAAAAGAGCCTCCCTGTATTTTTTATTTGGAGGCTCATAATTTTTAAAAGATGAATTATTCTGTTATTTTCTTACTTGGATTTTAGCGAGTTTTTCGTAGAACTGGATTAAGCCGCCGTGGTCGTCACCGCCGTGGCCATCGACTTTCAAAGCCTGCATCATTTCCATCGCCACGCTTGTCAGGGGAATCGGCACGCCAAGTCCATGTGCTGTGTCTAAAGCATTTTGCAGGTCTTTAATATGCAGCACGATTCTGAATCCCGGTTTAAAGTTGCCTGCCAGAGCGAGCGGCATTTTCGCGTTTAATACACTACTTCCAGCCAGGCCGCCTTTAATGGCATTGAATACCTTCTCCGGATCAACGCCTGCTTTTGTTGCAAGGACCATAGCCTCGGACATTGCGGCGATGTTCAATGCGACAATTATCTGGTTTGCCAGTTTTGTGGTGTTGCCGCTGCCAATGTCGCCAACTAATGTTACAGAAGATCCCATCTTGCTGAGGATTTCTTTGACCTTGTTAAATGTATCTTCGGGACCGCCAACCATAATCGCCAAAGTGCCCTCGATGGCTTTCGGCTCACCGCCGCTGACAGGGGCGTCAAGCATTATGACTCCTTTTTCGGCTGCTTTTTTGGAAATTTCCTGGCTTGCCAAAGGAGCGATTGAACTCATATCAACCAAAATTGTTCCTTTTTTGGCTCCATCAAGCACGCCGTTATTGCCTAAAACCGCTTCTTTAACTTCTGGTGAGTTTGGCAGCATTGTAATGATTACATCACTTTTTGAAGCCACGTCTTTGCATGATGTTCCTTTTTGTGCGCCGGCTTTGACAACGTCAGCAACCGCTTCTGGAACGATATCATAAACAATGAGGGAATACCCGGCTTTTAGGAGATTTTTTGCCATAGGTTTTCCCATAATTCCAAGACCAATAAAACCAATTTTTTCCATTGTATTACCTAATCCTTTCTTTGCGTTTATCAAAAAAGTTAAAAGCGCCTAAAGCGCATAAAAGCAGATTATAATAAATCCTTCGTACTTTTGGTATTATTTTTATTTCAGGCAATTCCAAATATAGAGACTTTTCGTTACTATTGCTTAAAGTTTTCCATTAATTTCCATCCAGCTTCGACAAACTGTGTCAGTGTTCTTTGTGTTGATCCGAATGAAATAAAATCTTTTGGTTCCATGCCGTCAGGTTCATAGGCACGAACAAAATCCGGCAAAGTCATAAGCCTTTCGATTACATCAGCGGGAATTTTTTTATCAATTCGCTCTTCGTGCGGAAAATCTTTAGACATGAAAATTTTCTGGTAGTTAGGAGCGATAGAGATAGTGAGCTTTGCGCCGGCGATTTCAGTCATGTGATATGTCCCCCGCAAAGCTGCGATAAGAAGGACGGTTTCATATTTTCGTTCCCGGAAGATTGAATAGGCTCTTTTAGTTACGGCAATTCCCGACATACGAATATCATCTTCGCTGATATTTGCGTGATTATCGAGAGCAACTTCTCTTAAAAAATCATCGAGCCGTCCAATCATAATTACAGCAAAACAATTACCGGGTTTGATTTTATTTTTCTTTGCCCGCTCAATACCTTTTCTGTGTCTTTCAGCGACAGCTATTACCTGGGGAACTGTGAAACTTACAGTGGCGGTTGCTGGGATACCTATCGCAATACATTCTTCGAGCACATCCAGCCCCGCTGAGTCGGCAGGCAGTTTAACAGTGATATTCGGCGCCCATGAACTAATATCTTTTGCCATTGAGAACATCTTTTCTCTCTCTCCGGCACGGGACGGATTGACCTGGGCACAAACATATCCCATTTTACCTCTGGTTTTTTCATATATAGGCAAGAGCTGATGAACTGCATGCTTAACGGGAATACCCATTAAGAACTCCGTTCTTTTTTCCGGTTCCAGGTCCAATGCAAATATTTCGCGGATTTCATGTTCCCAGTCTTTTTTGTTATTAATTAAAGCAAGATTCGTCAGATAAGGATTTGTAGTGGCTCCTATTGCGCCTCGCTCGATACCGAGTTTTAGCTCGTGCGGCTCTGCAGAATCATGCCACCATGTTGTTTCAGTGTTCTTTGTTGCCCAATAAAGATATTCTTCCTGCTGCATTTTTACTCCATGAATTATAATTTAAACAAAATAACTGAATTTTTGTAAAACTCTTAAAAATAACTTAAACATTATCCGGAATAACGAACGGCTCACGAAAATCTCGTTTAACGAATATATTCGCCATGTCACTGTATTCGCCGGTAAATTGTTCCTTCTGGAGGTCCATTGTCAGCACAGGCCCGATAGTAATCGGTGATTGTTCGATATTAATTTTGTTTTCTTCCAGATATTGAATCATGCGGCTGAAAGATTCCTGCAGAAGCTCATTGTCTCCTATAATTTCCTTTATTTTTTCGGGAGTTTCCTGTCGCCCGAGTCTGTAAGAAACATTTGCCATAAATGGCATAGCTGCAGAAATGTGACCTTCCAGCACATCCGCTTTTAGGTCTGTATATTTCCTGCTTCTTACGGCGTCTCTGAAATTAGCCATGTGTCCGCCGCCGCTGTCGCCGGGGAATTGTTTAATCCTGTTGCCCTGGTTATCATAAGTCCATCCGCCGCCGCGTCCGCCTGCAAAATAACCTTCCTCGCATTGTATTACCAGGCCGAAATTTATACCTTTATATCTTTGTCCCTGTCCCATCCCTCTCATTCCCATTTGCTGCGGGATGCCTCGGATTTCGTAAATAATTGGAGTCGGGTATTCATAATAAGATATTTGTGTATTCGGCGTTTGGCCGTCATCGACGTAGCCCCATCTTCCGCCAAGACTAATTGCTTTTTGAGGAACTTTGTCCAGACCGGTCATCCAGCGGCAGTCGTCCAGAACATGGCCGCCAAGATTACCGATTTCACCTGTGCCGGTCGGCCAGTACCAGTGCCAGTCATAATGCAGACTTGTGCGCATTAATGGCTCCATAGGAGCCGGGCCCTGGAATAAGTTATAATCACAGGTTGCAGGAATAATCTGTGGTCCGTTTACCTTTCCAATACTTTGACGCGGGCTGTAGGAAATTGCGTGCATATATTTCACTTTGCCTAAATCACCATTTTTAATTGATTCGGCAGCCGCAATTAGTCCTGTATCCGAGCGTTCCTGTGAGCCGGCGGCAACAATCCGTTGATATTTACGCGCAGCCTCAACCATTTTCCGACCTTCCCAGATACTGTATGCCATAGGTTTTTCAACATACACGTCTTTTCCCGCCTGACATGCCCATATCGCAGCCAAAGCGTGCCAGTGATCAGGAATAGGAAGAGAAACCGCATCGATATTTGGGTCGTCTAACATCTTTCTGATATCGACATAGGTTTCGACTTCAATATTTGCACTTTTCAGCCTGTCAACCTGTGCGCCTATGAACTGTGTATCGCAATCGCACAACGCGACTATTCTGACTCCGGAAACTTTAGAGTATTGGTCGATATGCACGATACCCTGTTTCCGCATTCCAGCAATTCCTATTCTAATATCATCATTTGCACCTTTTACCCTTGACCACGAACTTGCCGGCAGATTTGAGCAGCCGGTAAGCAAAGCTGAACCTAAACCGGTTCCGGCAACAGTTGCCATAGACTTTTTCAGGAAACTTCGGCGGGCAATTTTACTCATGATTCCATATCCCCTTTCTGCTCAAGACCTTATGAAAATAAGGAAAATCAATGAATAACTGATATTGACATTACTTTCAACTCTGGGCAACAGTCTAAAAACCTGCCAGAGAGAGCTATGTATTGAAAACAGCGGTACTTATATAGAGTTTCAAAAACCTCATTTATACATTTTCAGGAATGACTGTCAAGAAAATTGGCATGGAAAACAGGATATAAATTAAATTGTTTGTTTAAGTGCCAAAAACATCTCGATATGTGTTTCGAGTATTCCGATTAAAAAGTATAAGCAGAGACAAAAAAAGCCGTTTTTTGTGTTATTTTTCATATTGGCAAAAAAAATTTTACTTTTTTTCAAAAAAAATCATTTTTTCAATCAACATTTGAGGGTCCACATACGCCTTATATATATAAAGAAGATTGTTTCCGATTTTTCTGGAAAGCGTTTTTCCGGAATATTTTTAAAAACCATTTTTGGAAGGGTACTATGATGATTCTTAGAAAGAATTTGATTGGCATTGTATTATCACTATCATTTTGCTGCAGTGTGTTTGCTGACCGTGAATTAAGCGGTACGGAAACCAACCAGATATTACAGAAACTTACAAGTAATCTTAGGACAATCTGGATGCAGGCCGGAACTATAGAAGCCGCACAAGAGGAATACAGGGCGCCCAAAACGACAGATGAACAATATATTTTAAGCGAGACAAGAAAAAGAATAGAAGAGTATCAGAACGATGATGAAAAGGCTGAAATTGCAGATTCCTTGCAGAAAATGGCTCTTGATGCTATACCATTTAATGTTCTTTACCGTTTATCCAACGAATATACGATGAAAAAATCTACTATTTTGAGCTTTGACGGTATAAGGTATTATTTGGATATTACCGTCGATTCCAGGCAGGATTCTGTACAGGTTCCAGATGAGCTGAAAGGCAATTATAAGACAGAACAGTACAATTTGAACTGGAATGGCAGACGAATTGTATGTTTTGACGGCGAAAACCTTACAACTTATAATCCAGCGATAAATCATGCTCTGATAGAAACAACGAATATTGTTCCAAGTGGTTCCATATCTCTGCTCAGTATCGGTATAATACCATGGGGATATGGTAATTATACGTATGAGCAACTCACTAAAATCAAGTCTGCCGCGGTCGAAAAATCCGTTGACGGATATGCTCAGATTCATCTTACGCTAACTCACGCTGACGGTTCGGAGTCGATATTTGTCCTTGATCCGGCGAAGTCATATGCTCCTCTGTCCTGGATAGTTGAGAAGGCAGATAGTACCACAGTTAATCTATACAACGGCTACAAGCTTATTTCAGGTTCATGGGTACCGACATCTATAGTTATTGAAAAATTCGATGCCGCCACAAATAAACTCCTGGCGGGAGATTATATAAATATTAACAGTATTAGCGGAGAAATTCCGTCATCCGAGAGCTTCAGAGTTGATTTCGGCGCAAATACTTTGATTGAGCGTTTTTATGATATAACTAAGCCGGAATTAATATACTTTTCATCGAACACAGCCAATACAGAGCTTCTCATGGCTGAAAGGGTAGCATATATGGCTTCTGAAGACGCAAAGACTCAAAATTGTGCTACCGCTTCTTTGCAGTATGCAGCGATGCAGTTAGGTAAGAACATCCTTGATCAACAGCTTTCTCAATTAGTAAATCCTGTGGACCAGAAAACAAGTTTGCTGGATATGAAGAAATACGCTGAAAATCTTGGCTTTTATTGTGAAGCTGTAACAACGGATATTGAGACTCTCAGGAAATTATCAGGCTGCAAAGCGATTCTGCATATTCCGGGAAGAAGCCATTTTGTACTGCTTGACCATGTTGATGATAAATATGTGTGGATAATTGATTTGACGGACAATAAATTTTATTATCGAACAGACATTAGCTTATTCAGCCTGGACTGGACGGAAGGGACGGCATTACTGATTTCCAATAAGCCAATTACTTTACCTGCTGAAGCAGTCGAAATTCCCAGCGACCAGCTTATTGGCTATACAGGAGGTTCCGGCTGGTCCTGTACATATCTAATACAAAGCTCACGAATAATACGTTGTATTTTGGCTGGATATAGTTGTGATAGTCGCGACTATCAGGTAATATATCCAAGATGGGGTTGTGAATATGCTGAAAGCGGGAGCTGCCCGGAAGACATTTTTATACAAAAAAAGACATATCCTTGTTATTACGAACCCTATATTGTTGGCTGCCAGGTTTTGTTGGATGAAATGCAAATATATTATATGTGGGCATGTAAATAGCCATTCTTTCTTATATAACATTACATTTCTTATGTGTTGGACTAAAGAGGAGGCAAACCATTTGACTTTATAATTAAATATCTTTAAAATATAAAGTTATGAAATGGAGAGCTTTTACACTGATTGAACTGCTTGTAGTTATAGGTATAGTCACTTTTATTTTAGCTGTCGTGATTCCTGTAATGGGCTTAGCGAAGCAGTATGCTCGCTCGATGCGTTGCGGTTCAAATTTGCACCAGCTTTCATTAAAACTTATAAATTA
>JAFGEF010000012.1 GCA_016931715.1 Sedimentisphaerales bacterium | reverse complement strand
GACCAGAATGCGGCAGATGTTTCGGCAAACTGGCCTCCAGGTGAGATTGACGTGCGTATGGCCAACTACATGTGCCAGGCTCAGCAGAAGTGGACTGTTACACCTGTTGCTGACGCCGGCGGCTACCTCGGTTCGCCTTATTTCAAGATAACAATAGCCGGTACTGACCGTGCTTTAGCGGCGACCGAGGATGGTGAACTGGTTGCACTGCCTGCATTCACAGGCTGGCCGGAACAGCTCTGGCGCATCGATCTTCTTACAGATGGTACATGGCGTATTATGCCCAAGTCTGTCCCGAATTCCAAAGAAAAACTTGCTCTTTCTGCTATCGGCAGCAGTTCTGCGACACTTGAGAAATTTAATCCTGGCAGCGCCAAGCAGCGCTGGTTATTTAAGAATCCCTGACATTAAATCTCAAACAGGAAATTAATAATCATAATCATAAATCAAATAAATTTTGAAAAGGAATAAACTTATGAATAAACACAACAATAAATATATATGGACATTTTTCCTTCTGACCATATCAGCGTTATTTATGATTGTTAGCGTTCCCGGCATAGCTGTAAGTGACCATGTACCCAAAATTGGTGTTGAGAATTCCGCGAGAACCGTTCCTAATGCTGATGGTTTTATACAACGTTGGTTAATTCTCGAACCAATCACCGCCAGTGGAGACACCCAGAATTCCGTCCAGCGAACAGTCAAGACGGATGTATTTCCGAATCAGCTTAAGATGATACCTAAACATGGCGAGAAGGTAACAGTCGGTGGGTCAGAATTGACATGGCACGCTGTTGATACAGATGAATATAATGTCAATCTTTATTACTTTGCCTCGGAAATCGGCAAGGGCGCCGACAATGCCCTGTTCTGGACGGTAGTAGTAGTCAACTGTCCTGAAGAGATGACTAATGTCCGTCTGGCTATCGGCTCAAACTCTGCCTCTGTCTGGTGGGTGAACGGCGAAGAAGTCATAGGCATTTACGGCGACCGTCAGTGTACTATTGACGATGGTGTCTCAAAACGTCTCACTTTGAAGAAAGGCCCAAACGTTATACGCGGTGCTATTATTAACCGCAGCGGAGCCGCTGATTTCTGCGCGAGGATTCTCGATAGCGAAGGCAAACCTCTTAAAGGGTACACCGTTAGCCTGAATGAAACCGGAAAGTGAGCTGTTCTCTACATAAAATAAGAAATAAAGATAGAGAACTTTGAAGTCAAACAAACTGTATTTGTAAAAAACAGGAACAGATTTTTTTATCTGTTCCTGTTTGTTTTGTGCAAAAATAACCAGCGTTTTATCTTTCAGTTTTACTGTTTCAGGTACGTATCCATGAACTTCAGCCAGAGGTCCCAATCGGTAGAGCCATGTCCGCCTTTGGTCATGAGGAACGACAGTTCATGTCCGACCATTTCACCCACGTTGGAGTATTTGCTGCTGTCAATGCCCTGTTTGCCGAGCAGCTTGTAAGCGGGAGTTGCCGCCACAGCGGCCTGGAATTCACCATAGGGATCCGACCAGCCGTCACTAACTCCGGTCGAAAGCAGGATTGGTCTCGGCGCCATAAGCGCGACCAGGCAATGCGTATCAACCTTACTCGTACTCGGATCAGCGGCATACTTTTGGTAATTACCGGCGAACTGGTATGGATAACGAGTTGGTGCGACCAGATGTGCGATTGTCTCACCGTAGTTGCGTCTTGCCAGTGCCGCTCCGCCCTCGCCGCCGCAGCAGGCAATCACCATCGCAATCCGCTGGTCGTTAGCGCCAGCCCATGTAACCGTCTTGCCCAGGCGGGACGTACCGGTAATGGCAATGCGCTTGGCATCGACTGACGGGTCGGTCTCATAGTAATCCATCAACCGGCTGATACCCCACGCCCAGGAGGCTATTGTGCCCCACTCGTCCGGGGCGGGAGCTTCCTGTCCCGGTGCAAGGGCGAGCTTGCGGACGATATTCATGTTCGGCTGACCATCACGATCCGATTCTATGCTGCTGTAATTTATTGTGGCATAGCCATAGCCGCGACTGATTAAATGGGCTGGTGTGCCGGGAACGGGTGCACTCGTGCCGTCCATACCGCGTCTGGGGCCGCCTCGTCCACCCATGGCGCCAAAGTTAAATGTTAAGTTTGTAAGTACAGGCACCGGTTCTTTTGCATCTTTAGGTGTATAAAGAGTTACATCGATTGCCGGACCGTCCGGACTGCCCATTTGTCCGGCCAGAACCTTCATTATCGCTTTGCCATCAAGGGCATTGGGATCAGTGCTTACAACTTTCCATGTTACTTTGGGGGCGGTAGCGGGAATACGGCCATAATACTCAGTTTCGATGTACTTAAGGATTTCCGGCCTGCGTTTCTCGTTCCATGTCCTGGCGTCGGTTACTTTTTTCCCGTCGAACGTCGTGAGTACATCCGGCAGGTTGATAGTTCCAACCTTTGCCTCGGTATAGTTAACAGGAATGCCTGCGATATTCGCATCGGGCCCATCCGGGATTTGTGCGTTGGCCCCGTTAGAGAACAGTATAACTGCTGATGCCAATATTACGATTGCAAAAGATTTTTTCAACAACATAATTACCTCCTAAACCTATTCAACAATTACATAATTATATTTAACGGTTCACAATTAAAATCAGCTCAATTTGAGTTTTGTAAAAAATTGTTCCACCAGAATACAACCTGAACTATGTAATCATCCTGTTATCGGATAAAAAGAACATAATTCATGCCATAAAATACTATACACAAAAACTGTTGAGTCAATAGAAAAGAGACTCAATATTTCTAAAATATTTAAAAAAAATCTTGATTAAGACAAAAAAATGAATAAATTAGCTTAAACGTTATCGAAAACCATTAAGTTAGGCTTTAATTGCAATGTATTTTTGAAATGCAGAACTCAAACATGAAACCGAATGGAAATGTTGTTGTGAAAAACTGCAACATCAAATCAACTCAATTAATCATGTTGGCAATTGTGATAATTACCAGCCTTATTCAGATTGGCTGTTCGGAAATCAGGGAATCTTCGATAGTGGATTTAGAGAAAGAATTTCAATCGCCGCCTGATTCAGCGAAGCCTCATACATGGTGGCATTGGATGAACGGCAATGTTAATGAGCGTGGTATTACAATGGACCTTGAAGCGATGAAGAACGCCGGCATAAGCGGCTTCCAGCTCTTCCAGGTCGGTGCGAATATTCCAAAAGGACCGGTTGCATTCGGAAGCGATGAAAATATCAGATTAGTAAAATTCGCCGCAAAGGAGGCGGAACGTCTCGGCCTGGAATTTGCCATGCATAACTGCCCGGGCTGGTCTTCCACAGGCGGCCCGTGGATAACGCCCGAGCTTTCCATGAAAAAACTGACAACCAGCGAAACAGCAGTTACAAGTGACGGCAATACAAAGATTGAAGTGGATTTGGTTCAGCCAAACGCCCAGCTTGATTTCTATCGTGATGTTTTTGTACTGGCATTTCCGACTCCTGCGACTGATGCTCGAATCCCCAATTACAGTACAAAGGCAGGGATTCCCGGTACAACTGGTTTTGGCGGCGGATTTGGCGGTATGCGGGGAATGGGTGTGAGAGACGGAGCCGCCGCATCGGTAACTGGAGGTATCGAGCCGGCTTCGGTAATAGATATCAGCAAAAACATGGACCAGAAAGGGCATTTAATATGGAGCGCTCCGGCGGGTAACTGGACTGTACTTCGCATAGGCTATACAACAACCGGCTCACAAAACGGTCCTGCGCCCGATGGCGGGGCAGGTCTTGAGTGCGATAAGTTCGATTCCAAGGCAATTGAGTTTCATTTCAACCATTATTTCGGGGAACTGTTGGAAGCGTTTGAACCATTGGCGGCAAAAGGAATGGCCGGCATACTTATCGACAGTTATGAACGCGGTTTACAGAACTGGTCAGTTGATTTCCCGGTTGAGTTCCAGAAACGCCGCGGATACGACCTTAAAGGTTATCTGCCTGCAATGACAGGACGTGTGGTTGGAGACAGTGACATATCCGAACGATTTCTATGGGACATTCGCAAGACGCAGGCGGAACTTATGCAGGAAAACTATTACGGCCGCTTTGCCGAACTTTGTCATGAGCATGGAATTAAGGCTTTCATCGAACCTTACGATCCCGGGAACTTCAACGAAATGGCTGCCGGTTCTTATGCCGACATGTCTATGGGAGAGTTCTGGCAGGAAAATAATACTCACCACAGTATCAAGCTTGCCGCTTCGATTTCTCATGTCAACGGTCGGAAGGTTATGGGTGCAGAATCATTCACAAGCAGCCAGAACCCATGGCATGAGTATCCTTACTCGCTCAAATCGCTCGGAGATTTCATGTTCACCGAAGGTTTAAATCGCGTCATTCTGCACAGTTTCGCCATGCAGCCGCATCCCACAGCCGCGCCGGGTATTACAATGGGACGATGGGGCGGATTCTTCGAGCGCACAAATACATGGTATGCCAAAGGCGCCGACTGGCTGAACTATATTGCACGCTGCCAGTATTTGCTTCAGCAGGGACTCTTTACTGCTGATTTGCTTTATTTCACTGGCGAGAATTCACCGGTAAGAGTGCAGGACCCGACTGCTCTGAATCCTGCTTTGCCGCAGGGTTATGATTTCGATACAGTTGATGCGGGTACTATTATCAAACGGCTCAAGATTCATAACGGTCGCATAATTTTACCCGATGGTATGAGTTATCGGATTTTGATTCTGCCTGACCTGAATAACATAACAGTTGAAGTGCTAAGCAGGATTCACAGCCTGGTCAATGACGGCATGTGCCTGATGGTGACAGGTACGAAACCTCAATCGACTCCGGGCCTGGCCAATTATCCCGCTGCTGATAAACAAGTTCAGCGCCTTGCCGATGAGCTTTGGGGTGACATGGATGGAATTACTGTCAAAGAGCATACTTTTGGTAAAGGCAGAGTATTCCGTGAGCAGTCTGTGCAGTCTGTTCTGGATAAGCTGTCTATCAAACCCGACTTCGAGTTCACATCACGCTCCGGAAGTGCCCAGGTTAATTATATTCATCGTCGAGCAGGGGATACTGAGATTTATTTTGTAGCGAACCGGGGATACAAGTCAGAGGATTTGGTCTGTACTTTCCGTGTCGAAGGCAGGCAGCCTGAATTCTGGAAAGCTGATACAGGTGACATGATTAGCGCCGAAATCTATAATACAGTCGAAGGCAAGACATGTATGCCGATTCAGCTTGATCCGGCAGGTTCGGTTTTTGTCGTATTTCGTTCGGATGCTCCTGATAAGCATGTTGTTGCTGTCGCTAAAGAGGGAAAAATCCTCGCAGGTACAGAACTTTTTCCTGTGCCTGAAAGACCCGCAGCTCCTGCGCCGGTTCGAGGTGGTTTCGGATTTGGCGGAGGCGGCTTCGGCAGTTTTGGTGCTATGCGAGGCGGGCAGGTTATCCAATCCGAGCCGGAAGAACTTCCTGTTTTCAGCTTAGCCGGCACAAGTAATGCAAAAGATAACATGCTGTTCTGGGAAAACGGTACTTATTCATTAACTGATAATTCCAGCGTGACATCTGTTATTGAAATATCCGGAATTGTACAGCCTTTGGAAATAGCGGGAGCATGGAAGGTGACTTTTCCGCCAAATTTGGGTGCGCCGGCGCAGATAACTCTAAATGAGTTGAAATCCCTGCATGAACATTCAGAAAATGGAGTAAAATATTTCTCCGGCACGGCAGTATATACTAAACAGATAGAAGTTCCGGCAGAGACTTTGACAAATGACAAGCGGCTGTTTATTGACCTGGGTCGTGTCATGGTTCTTGCTGAAGTGATCATTAATAATAAAAAGCTCGGCATTTTATGGAAGGCGCCGTATCGTGTTGATATTACAGATGCGGTGCATCCCGGAAGCAACGAGCTTGAGATTCGAGTGACAAATTTGTGGCCGAACAGGCTTATTGGCGACGAGCAGCTTCCTGCGGAAAATGAATACGGTATTGTCGGAGGTCCTCCCGGAGGCGGCGGGCTTGGTACTGATGCTGTCAGAAAGATGCCTGAATGGTATCTGGAAGGCAAATCTAAAACCGGTGATCGCATCACCTTCACTGCGTGGAAGCACTACTCTGCAAATTCGCCTCTTATGGAATCCGGTCTGATAGGACCTGTAAAATTGATAAACGCTGTGGGCAGATAATAAAATGAAAAGAGAAATAAAACAGAAGAAGAGTTATATTGCAGTTGACCTTGGTGCTGAGAGCGGCAGAGTAATACTTGGAACTGTTTCGGCAGATAAGCTTGAACTGGAACAGGTACATCGTTTTGATAATGGTCCAATCAGGGAAAACGGTTCATTGCGATGGGATTTTCATAAGCTGCTTTCCAATATAAAAACGGGTATAAAAAAAGCTGTAAAGCAGGCGAAAACAGAAGCAGCCGGAATCGGAATTGACAGTTGGGGTGTTGATTTCGGCCTGATAAATGAAGATGGGAGACTGATTGAAAATCCTTATCATTATCGTGACAGCAGAAATAATGGGATGATGGAAAAGGCGTTTGAATTAATGAGCAAACGTGAAATTTATGAGAATACCGGAATTCAGTTTATGCAAATTAACAGTGTTTATCAACTGCTCGCGATGCGTTTGGCTGAATCTGAAGCTCTGGCTAAAGCGAAAAATATTATTTTTATGGCGGATTTGTTTTCTTATTTCTTATGCGGAAGAGTTTATGCGGAATTTACTCTTGCAAGCACTTCTCAGATTATGAATATGAAAACCGGACAATGGTCGAAAACTGTTTGTGAAAAACTCTCTTTGCCTGTCGGAGTATTGCCTGATATTGTTATGCCCGGGACTGTTGTCGGGCAATTAAGCGAAGCTGTTAGAAAAGAAATCGGCTGCGGACCAATTCCTGTAATTGCCGCCGGTTCGCACGATACAGCCTGTGCCGTTGTCGCAGTTCCGGCTGATGAAAAAACAAAATGGGCTTATCTTTCTTCCGGAACATGGAGCCTGATGGGCGTGGAAGTGCCGAAGGCGGTTATCAGTGATAAGACATTTAAATACGAGTTTACAAACGAAGGCGGAGCAGAAAATACTATTCGCTTATTAAAGAACATTATGGGTTTGTGGCTGGTACAGGAATGTAAACGGCAGTGGCAGGAAGAGGGGGAAGATTTATCTTATGGTGAACTGGTCGCTATGGCGGAAAAAGCAAAGCCGTTCGCCGCCTTCATTGACCCGGATTACAGCAGATTTTTATCACCGGGTGACATGCCTAAGAAGATAAACGAATATCTGATTATGACCGGGCAGAAACCGATTGAAGACAAAGGCCAAATGATAAGAATGCTCCTTGAAAATCTTGCCTTAAAATACAGGCTTGTTTTGGAAAGCATCGAAGATGTCACCGATAAAAAGATTGAAGTTCTGCATATCGTAGGAGGCGGGATACAAAACGAGCTGCTTTGCCGGTTCACAGCCAATTCTCTCGGTAAAAAGGTAATTACAGGCCCGGTAGAAGGGACCGCTATCGGTAATATTCTGATGCAGGCAAAAGCAGCCGGACAAATAACAAGTCTTGCACAGGCAAGAAAAATACTGCATAATTCGGTTGAAACTAAAATATTCGAGCCTCAGGATACTTCGGTCTGGGATGCTCAATTTCAAAAGTATGTAAATCAGAAAAAATAATTATGACTTCTTTAACAGAACAATTGGAACTCAGGCTTGATAACTTCGATTATGCCGAAAGGAAATGTGCGCTGGACGGGCTGTTGAATAAAGTTCATGCAGGTGAAATATCTCTGCCTCAATCAGGTACGAATGTGAACCTGCACTTTCATACTTTTTTTTCATACAATTCCAACGGGTATTCGCCGGCGAAAATTGCCTGGCTTGCTCGCAAAAATGGACTTGCGGCGGCGGGGGTTGTCGATTTCGATGTGCTTGACGCCCTCGATGAATTTCTATATGCAGCAAAACTTCTGAATTTGAAAGCCTGTGCAGGATTAGAGACACGGGTGTTTGTGCCGGAATTTTCCGATAAAGTAATTAATTCTCCGGGCGAGCCGGGAATCGCATACCATGTAGGAATAGGTTTTCCGAGTGCGGATATGAAAGGCAGACAAAAAGAGTTTTTGCTTCACCTTCGCCGGACAGCCCAGCAGAGAAATCGCGGTTTAATCGATAGAATCAATAAGCATCTTAAACCGGTGGAAATAGATTATGAAAAGGATGTGCTTGTTTTGACCCCTTCCGGCAATCCTACGGAAAGACACATTTGTCTTGCTTATGCGCGCAGAGCCAGAGAGATTTTCAATACCCAAGACGCTCTTATGAATTTCTGGAATAAATCAGGAATAAGAGTCGAACCATCGGATTTGCCTGAAGGGAAGAATCTGCTGAACACGATTAGAGCCAAAACCATAAAACGCGGCGGGGCGGGTTATGTCACTCCGGATAAAAACTCGTTTCCCTTGATGGCTGAAACGAACCGGTTCTTTCTAAAAGCAGGTGCAATTCCGACAGCAGCATGGCTCGATGGCACAAGCGAAGGCGAAAAGGAAATCGAGAAACTTCTGGAAACTGCAATAAGCAGCGGTGCGGCTGCCATTAATATCATTCCCGACCGCAATTATACACAGGGCGTTAAAGATGAAAAGTTAGCGAACCTGTACAGTATTGTGGAACTTGCTGAAAAGATGAATTTGCCTGTTCTTGTGGGTACGGAGATGAACAGCCCGGGTCAGAAGTTCGTGGACTCGTTTGAATGCAGGGAACTTTCGCCATTAGTGCCGGTTTTTTTGAAAGGTGCGCATATTGTTTATGCTCATTCGGTTTTGCAGAAGCAGTGCGGCCTGGGTTATACAAGTACCTGGGCGAAGGAAAATTTTAAAGATGCCGCACGGAAAAACAAATTTTTTGAAAAACTGGGGCATTTGTTGGAACCTCAGCGTGAAGATGTTTGTGCTGATTTTAATGATGAGACTGTACCTCATCAGATTTTAGATAAGTTTGAAAAATGATTATGAAGAAAAGTCACGATAATAAGTTTCCCGATACACAGCAGGCCGTCCAGTTAGTCGGGCCTGATAAGCTCGTACTGAATAAATCGAAAGAAGTATTTCGTCCTGCCTCTCATCAGATACTTTGCAGGGTGGAGGCGGTTGGTCTTTGTTTTTCAGATTTGAAATTCTTAAAGCAATTTTCCGGCCATCCCCGCAAGGGAGATATACTTTCCGGTATTGACTATGCGGTTCTCAAACAGATACCCAGCTATGTCCCCGGCGACTTGCCGTCCGTACCGGGACATGAGACTGTAATCAGAATCGAGGCGGCCGGACCAGATGTTGAGAAATATAAAACCGGACAGCGCTACCTTGTCCAGACCGATTACCGCTGGCTGGCAACAGGCAGTTCCAATGCCGCGTTCGGGTATAATTTCGAGGGGGCGTTGCAGGAGTATGTGCTGATGGATGAGCGCGTAATTACTTCGCCGGAAGGCGACTCGATGCTTATTCCTGTTTCGGAAAAGCTGTCGTCTTCTGCGGTTGCCCTGGTCGAGCCCTGGGCATGTGTCGAAGACGCCTATTCCTGTAAAGAGCGCAGGAATTTGAAAAAAGGCGGCAGTGCTCTCATTGTTGCAGATTTGCAATTACCTGAAAACACGTTTGGAAAATTATTTGATAGATATGGAAAGCCTGCTCGAATTACATATATTTCCAAATTCCCGCATCCTTCTGATTTGGAAGGTATGATTGAAAAAGCCGAAAGTGTATCTGAAGTCGGGGAAAATTGCTGTGATGATATAATTTATTTTGGTTCTGATGGCGAACAGGCGGAACGATTGTTTTCAAAACTTGCTCCGCATGGTCTTATTAATATTGTTCTTTGCGGAGGCTCTTTTGTCAGGGATGTAAAAACGCCTGTCGGCAGAATTCACTACGGCGGCATTCGCATAATTGGTACTGCAGGCGCAAATCCCGCCGAATCTTATGAATATATTCCGGAAACAGGGGAAATACGTGCCGGAGATAAAATTAATGTCATTGGCGCCGCCGGACCGATGGGATTGATGCATGTAGTGCGAAATGTATGTCACGATATTAAAGGCATTAGTGTTTATGCTGGTGACATCGATGATGCACGTCTGGCAAGATTAACAAAAATAGCACATCCCCTCGCAAAAAAGAATAATATCGAATATATGTCATACAATTCCAAAAAGGAAAAAATAAATAAGTCTTTCGATTATACGATTTTGATGATACCGGCGGCTGAATTTGCGGCAGAATCGATAAAAACCTCCGCTGATAAAGGAATAATAAATATTTTTGCCGGCATTCCGGCGAATGTTTCCGCGGATATCGACCTGAATTCTTATATAAAAAAGCAGTTATATTTTATCGGCACGAGCGGCTCGACAATAGAAGATATGAGAGCTGTGCTGAAAAAGGTCGAGGCAGGCAGACTGGATACGAACACGAGCGTAGCCGCGATAAGCGGTCTTGATGGAGCGGTCGAAGGAATCCGGGCGGTCGAGAACCGCTCTGTTGCAGGAAAGATTATCGTATATCCTGCCTGTAAAGGTTTGGGATTAGTGAGACTGGAAGATCTGAGCAATACTATGCCTCAGGTTGATAAATGTTTAAATAATGATTTGTGGACAAAGCAGGCTGAACAGGAACTTCTGGAAAAGTATGGACGTAAATAATGTATTAAAATAAGAGAAGGCAGAATGGTATGAAAAATATTGAAAGAATGTACGAAAAAGCGCGCGAGTGTTATGCTGAACTTGACGTGGATACGGATAAAGCAATAAAACAGCTAAGTGACATTGCTATATCCCTGCATTGCTGGCAGGGTGATGACGTGGGCGGTTTCGAAACTGCCGGCGCGGAATTATCCGGCGGCGGAATTCAGGCAACCGGAAACTACCCGGGAAAGGCACGAACAATAGAGGAATTAAGAGGTGATATTGAGAAGGCGTTATCCCTGATACCGGGTAAACACAGGCTTAATCTCCATGCCTGCTACCTCGATAACGGCGGCAAATTCGTTGATCGAAACGAGATAACTGTCGAGCATTTTCAGAGCTGGATTGACTGGGCGAAAGAAAACGGTCTCGGGATGGACTTTAATCCGACTTATTTTTCGCACAGGAAAGCCGCTGATGGTTTTACGCTGAGTCACATCGACAAGGGGATTCGTAATTTCTGGATCGAGCATGGGATTGCCTGCCGCAAAATAGGGGCTGCGATTGGAAAACAGCTTGGCAGTCCGGCAGTGACAAATGTATGGATACCTGATGGATATAAGGATATTCCCGCTGATCGCTGGTCGCCGAGAAAACGCTTGATTGAGTCACTTGATAAGATATTTTCTGAAAAGCTTAATCCGAAATTTAATCTTGATGCAGTGGAATCGAAACTATTTGGTATAGGAGCAGAAAGCTACACAGTCGGATCGCATGAATTTTATATGGGCTATGCGGTTTCCCGCCAGAAACTGCTTTGCCTGGATGCCGGGCATTTTCATCCTACTGAAGTTATCTCCGATAAAATTTCATCTGTGCTGATGTTTGTACCTGAATTGCTTCTTCATGTGAGCAGACCGGTTCGATGGGACAGTGACCACGTGGTAATACTGAATGATGAACTGTATTCGATTGCGAGGGAAGCTGTCCGAAGCGGCAAACTCGACAAAATTCATATCGGCCTGGATTTCTTTGATGCCAGTATAAATCGAATCGCGGCGTGGGTAATCGGAACACGCAACATGATAAAGGCGCTTTTATTTGCGATGCTCGAGCCTGCTGATATGCTTGATAAATTTGAAAACGATGGAGATTATACATCCCGCCTGGCGGTTCTTGAAGATATAAAGACACTGCCTTTCGGGACTATTTGGGAATATTATTGTAAAAAGTCGGGAGTTCCGGCAGATACGTTATGGTTAAAAGAAATTAAAAAGTACGAAAAAAATGTCCTTGGTAAACGTATTTAGGAGACAAGTATGGAAACTAATCAGGAACAAGTAGTTGAATCACAGCCTGGTACTGAGTATGAGCGCGAGCCTGTGCCGCAGAAGGCGTGGCTGGGCTTCAAGAGTTTTCTCGGAATGTATGCAGGTGAGCATTGCGCAGGTACGGAACTGATGATAGGTCCGCTCTTTGTTGCTGCAGGTGTCAGTGCGTTTAATTTGATTATAGGATTGCTTCTCGGTAATGCACTTGCAGTTATAAGCTGGATGCTTATGTCCGCACCAATTGCCACACGTGCAAGGCTGACTTTATATTATCAGCTTGAAAAAATTTGCGGTCGGTGGCTGGTGATATTGTATAACCTTGTAAACGGAGTGATGTTCTGTTTTCTTGCAGGCGCGATGGTGACTGTTTCTGCTACTGCTCTGGGTGTATGGTTCAAATTCCAGATGCCTGCTCTGAATGACATGTATCCGAACAGTGTCGGATGGGTGATAGCTGTATTATTCTGCGGCAGTATGATTGCTGTTGTAGCCGCGTATGGATACAACACGGTAGCCAGGATTGGCAGCATTGCAGCGCCATGGATGGTGTTGATTTTTATTGCATTTGGAATTGTTGGTTTAAGGCAGTTCATAGATGTAACTGGAAAAGAAATTCAATCCATTGGCGACCTGTGGAATATGGCAAATGATAGCATCTGGAAGGGAGGAGCTCCACAGGAGGGACAGGTAAAGTTCACATTTTGGCATGTAATGTTTTTCTCGTGGTTCTGCAATATGGCAATGCATATTGGAATGAGTGATTTATCAGTCTTAAGATATGCAAAGAAATCATGGTATGCAGTAGCCGCAGGCGCAGGAATGTATCTGGGCCATTTTCTGGCATGGATTGCGGCGTCTATTCTTTATGCATATCAGCTTCATTTGGATCCGAAAGATACATCTGTGCTTCCAGGACCGCTGGCTTACAGAGCTGCCGGATTAGCGGGTCTTATCTGTGTAATCGTAGCGGGCTGGACGACGGCGAATCCTACAATATACCGTGCCGGATTGGCATTTCAGGCGATTATTCCAAAAGTATCGCGTTTTAAGGTTACGATAATAACAGGATTAGTCGCGACAATCGCAGGCATGTTCCCTGCTATTGCGATGAAACTCCTCGATTTCGTATCTTTTTATGGTATGGTACTTATGCCTATGGGCGCTGTAATATTTGTGGACTTTTGGCTCATCAAAAAATTCGGCCTTCAGAGTTATTATGCCGAAGCAAGCGGCAAGAGGTTTAATTTGGCAGCGGGACTTGCATGGTTCATAACATTTATTACATGCGTTTGTCTTGTAAAATTCGCGGGTGTACAGATTTACTTTGTGAGCCTGCCGGGCTGGTTTGTGGCGGCAATTTTGTATATTGTGATAAGTAAATATTATCAGCAGAAAGTTCGTCCTAATGCATAAGGATTAAGGAGATATACTATGAGACCAATGATAAAATTAATCGGTTATATCGGAATCGTTGCTGCTATACTGCCTTCTATTCTGTTTCTTGCAGGCAGGATGGAACTCGGAACAGCCAAAATAATTATGCTGCTGGCAACAATAGTATGGTTTGCAGCAGCAACAATTGTGGAATGGAATCTGGATAAGAAATATTTTTGTAAAACAGATAAGTAGTTCAACATTTACATTGATAAGAAATCTGGAGAATGTTAAGTGGATAAAGCTTTAGCAGAGTTAATTAAAATATCAAAAATAACGGGCAGTAATCCGGCTTTTGTTCGGGGCGGCGGAGGAAATACTTCCGTCAAAACCGATGATGTCAGGTATATGTATATAAAAGCAAGCGGAACCGCCTTAAAAGACATGAGTGAATTCAGAGGCTGGCGACGACTGGAGCTCGAATCGGTTAGAAACATTTTGACTGATACTGTTCTGACGAAGCTTGACGTGAATAGCAGGGAAAAAGAAGTTGTCAATCGTCTGCAGCTTGCCTGCGATGATGATGTTTCAGCGGACGCAAGGCCATCGGTGGAAGCGCACTTGCATGCGATGCTCGATAAAGTTGTGATTCATCTGCATCCGGTAGCGATAGCCGCGTATGTGAATGCAAAAAATGGCAGGAAACAAATTGAAAAGCTTTTTGAGAAATCAGGTATAGCAAAGCCGCCCCTTTGGGTGCCGTATTTTGATCCCGGATTTACTCTTGGTAAAAAAGTTTCAAAACTGGTGAGCGATTATCAAAAACAGTATGGCTGCAAACCTGAAATTCTATTTCTCGAAAAACACGGTATTTTTATTTCTGCAAAAAATACAAAGACTGCTCTGAGTTTGGTTAATATGACAATCGAGCTTTGCAGCAGTTTGCTCTCGCTGCCTGAAACATCGCGGGGAAAGCAGATTTCGGTCGAAGAGATTACAAACGTTAAGCTTGCGATTCGCAAAGCGATTTTTGACGCTTCCGGAAAATACGTGCCTGTTAGTTTTTTCCCTCCCGAGAAAACAACTGCATGTTTTTGGGCACGGAAAGATGCTTCTCGTCTTCTTGCTGCCGGTGCGCTTAGCCCGGATGAGCTTGTATATGCCAATGGTCAGGCGATGATACCTGGAAAAATCGGTCCCGGACTGATTTCAGGGAAAATAAAAAATCAGATTAGCAAAGGAGAGAAATCCCCGATAGCTTTTCTTGTTAAAGGCATAGGATTGTTTATCGCGTCTGATACGAAGACTGCGCCTGTAATTAACGATATAGTGACAGATTCGCTCGTTATTCGCATGTACGCCTCTCGATTTGGCGGAGTGCTTGCTTTGACAAAACGCGAGCGTGACTTTGTAAATAACTGGGAATCCGAGGTTTTCCGCAGGAAACAGTCTGGCGGAACTACAGACGGTCTATTGCAGAACAGAATCGCAATAGTTACCGGCGCCGGAAGCGGTCTTGGAAGAAGCATTGCGATTGGTCTGGTGCGCGCGGGCGCTATGGTGGGATTTCTGGATATAGATGAAAATGCAGCAAAGCAGGCATCGGAAAGTATATTGAAGGAACTGCCGCAGGCGCAGGTTATCGTTCTGAAAAGCAGTGTTACAAGCGAAAGCGAAGTAGAAAAGGCGTATGAAACGCTGCTCAATAAATGGGGCGGTCTTGACATACTGGTGAACGCCGCCGGGATAGCGCCTGCGGGGCCGCTTGCTGAGCTGGATGTCAACAAGTGGCGATTGGCGCTGGAGATAAATCTGACTGGCTATTGTATAATGGCAAAAGTCGCCGCGAAAATTATGATAAAGCAGGGAATCGGAGGAAGCATAATTAATCTCAGTTCCAAGTCGGGACTGGGAGCGAGTAAAAATAATACAGCTTATAACGCGACCAAAGCCGGCGAAATTCATATGGCAAGAGGATGGGCTTTGGAGCTTGGTCAGTACGGCATAAGAGTAAATTCTGTTTGCCCGGGAAATGTGTTCGAAGGCTCGAAAATCTGGAATCCGGAATATATAAAAATTTGTGCCTCTAAATACGGCATTAAGCCTGAAGAAGTTATTCCTTACTACATTAATCAAACGTCGCTGAAACGCGAAATCAAAGGTCAGGACATCGCAGATTCGATAGTTTTCCTGTGTTCCGACATGGCTCGTACTATAACAGGCCAGACTCTTGTCGCCGATTCCGGCCAGGTAATGGTTCGATAAGATAAAAGATGATATGGATAAACAAAGTGGCTCCGAGAAATAAAGTTACATTAAAGAAAATCGCAGAACTCCTGAAAGTGACACCTGCTACCGTATCTAAAGCGCTGCATGACAGCAGTGACATTTCGGATGCCATGCGGAAGAAAGTAAAAAAAACTGCGGATAAGCTGGGCTATCGCCCGAATATTCTTGCAAGAACATTAATTCAGCATCGCAGTTTTCTTTTGGGAGTAATAATTCCTGACCTGCGGATTTCATTTTTTTCCGAATCGAGCCGGGGCATATACGAACGGGCACGCAAAAGAAATTATGAAACAATCCTGATGGTGCATGATGAAAAACATGAAATCGAGAAGGAAAACCTTGAATTTCTCTCCGACCTGCATGTGGATGGGATTCTGTTAAATCCGGCTCCCGGGAAATTTAATTATGATGTATATGATAAGCTTGTGGAAGAGGGTATCCAAATTGTCTGTTATGACCGCAAGCTGGATGATTACAATTTTCCTTCTGTTACGATTGACGACCGCAAGGCTTCTTATATACTTACTTGTGAAATGCTGAGACTTCGAAGAAGAAAAATCCTTTTTTTAGGTCCTAACAAAGGTATTTCAGTTGCCCGGGAAAGATATCTGGGATACTTAGACGCGCTGTCAGCTTATAAAGTTGCTTTGAATCCTGATTATGTTATTCCATCAGACCTTTCTCAAACACATAGCTATGAAAAGATGAAATCAGCTTTGGATAGGGGAATTGAGCCTGATGCGGTTGTTTGTGTTGGTGCGCTGGTTGCATACGGCGCCGGAAATGCGATTTTGGATTCAGGCCTGTCAATACCTGATGATATTATTCTCGGTGAATTCGGAGATAATGATATTAACTCGCGTTTGGGAGTGCCTTTTTTGACGATAAACCAGAATCCTTACAAAATCGGGCAAGCCGCTGTCGATTTGTTAGTGCAGAACATCGAGGCAAAAGAAAAAGTAGTTTCCGAGCATATCATTATAGAAACAAAACTCCTTCGTCGAGAATACGGCATAAGGCGCCATCGATCTGTGTAACAAAGACCGGTCCGGCGATTTTGATTGTTGGAATTCTATGCTGACCCGTGCATTGGATTCAGGCTTGACTGATTTTGGATTATCTTATATTGTAGTGGTAGAGAATTTTGGTACGTACGAAGATAATCAATAATTTTGGAGTTGAACCATAATTTTTTTGTTTGGTATTTTTGAAGTTTTTTTCTGCGTGGAATATACATGACTGATACGATTCAGGGAATACTTAAAAGCTCGGGCAAACAACAGTTCGTTTTAAGAACGGCAGACAAGTTTTATCAGTCCGGGAAAAACGAGGTGCTTGTTCACCCGAACCTGCTCAAGCAATTTAAATTGACAGAAGGCGCCTCGGTTACCGGTAAGACGGAGATAAATAAAGGTCGATGCAGGCTGATTTCAATAGATTCTATCGGCGGTTTGACACCGGCGGAATTTTCCAGGCGTTCGGGATATTCGGATTTAACCGCGATAGACCCGCATGAAAGATTCGATTTGGGCAGCAGCGGCCAGGAAAGTATGCGCATCGTCGATCTTATTGCGCCGATAGGTAAAGGCACACGCCAGTTAATAGTGTCACCTCCGAGAGCGGGAAAGACGGTTCTGCTTGAACAAATGATACAGGCAATTAATCATTGTTCTCCAAAGACGCGTATAATCGTGCTGCTCGTGGATGAAAGGCCTGAAGAAGTCACGAGCTTTCGCAGGGCGGCAGGGAAGGCTGAAATTGTTGCAAGCACAAGCGACCACAGTGCGGACGAACATGTCGAATTATGCGAAATGATACTCCGTCACGTGCAAACCGAGCTCGAATGCGGACGTGAGATTGTTTTATTGATAGACAGCCTCACAAGAATAGCAAGAGCTTTCAACAATATGACTCGCAGGAAAGATGCGCCGCGTCATCATACCATGAGCGGCGGTCTTGAAGCGGGTGTTCTTGAAATACCCAGGCGGCTTTTCGGGCTGGCTCGCAATATTGAAAATGGCGGCTCCATCACAATTGTCGCAACGTGTCTCATTAATACAGGCTCACGAATGGATGACCTGATTTTTGAGGAGTTCAAGGGAACGGGAAACAGTGAAATAGTTCTCGACAGGTCTCTGGCTGAAGCGAGAATCTTCCCTGCTATCGATATTCCATCCAGCGGGACGCGAAAAGAAGCGAAACTCTATAACCAGATAGAGAACAAGGGACTTGCGACATTACGCCGCGTCTTGTCCAGCTACCATGAAAAAGAAGCCATGAAAGCCCTGTTCATGCTCATGGCAAAATACCCCACAAATAAGGAATTCCTCAAAAGCATGTCTGCAGGCGTTTAAAAAGGCAATTCTGGATTCCTGTTTTCACGGGAAATAAAAAAGAATTTGTCAGTTTGAGTTACTTTACATTCACGCCGCGGCTTCGCAGGTATTTTTTCAATTCTGGAATGTCGATTATATGAAAATGGAAAACCGAAGCCGCGAGGAGGACACTCGCTCCCGCTTCTACTGCATCGTAAAAATGCTCCATTTTTCCTGCGCCGCCTGAAGCGACGATTTGAGCCGAACATACATCTGCCATTGCTTTTATGACGGGAAGGTCATAACCGGTTTGAGCGCCGTCACCCGCCTTGCTTGTCGGCAAAATCACGGAAACACCGAAACCGTCAACTTTTTTCGCCCATTCGATAGCGTCTGCTCCGGTAGCGGTTCTGCCGCCGTCGATGTACACTTCATAGCCTGACGGCATTTTCTTATTCACATCAACATCTATAGCTACGGTGACTTTTTCCGGCCCGAACTCCTTGACCATTTCTTTAATGATTTCGGGCTTTCTAAAAGCTGCGCTGCTTGTGGAAATTTTATCTGCACCCGCTTCGAGAACCGCCGCTGCTGATTTGACATCGCTTATGCCTCCTCCGACTGTAAAAGGAACGGTAGCCGCCTGTGCTGCATTCCGCACGACCTGGAGCATGGTTGGCCGGTTTTCTATTGTTGCAGTTATATCCAGAAGCGCAAGCTCGTCTGCTCCTGCTTTGCAGTATGCCAGGGCGCATTGGACCGGGTCGCCTGCGTCTTTGATATCCACGAAATGCACACCTTTAACCACTCTGCCGTTCTGCATATCCAGGCAGGGCATTATGCTGATTTGTTTATCCATTCTAATTCGTCTCCTGTTAGTCTCAAGCCAATTTGCCATGTTATTCCCGCAAAAGCAGGAGTTCGTCAATCGAACAGACAGCGATTATAACTGTACCTGCTATTATTGCAAGTTTCTTTGTCCGAAACAATTTTTTGAAGATTGATGCCTGACGAACTTATCATGTACCTTTCATCATAAAAAATTCGTGACAAACAGATGAAAATGTGATAGTCTAATGAATAATATTAGTGAAATGATAAATTAGTTTGAACGGCAAGGAATTGATATATGAAAGTTCCACAACCAATTCCCTATCAAGGTAGTAAACGTCAATTGGCGCCACGTATCCTTCGCTACTTTCCGAAGGGAGCTTCACGCATAGTTGAACCTTTTGCAGGTTCTGCGGCTATGACAATTGCAATAGCTTCACGACACTTGGCTGAAAAGTTTTGGATCAATGATGCACACAAACCTTTAATGGCTCTTTGGGGCGAGATTATTGAGAATCCTGATACCATTTCTCTCGCTTATACAAAGCTTTGGAATGCCCAACTTGGAAATGAACGTGATTTCTTTAACTTAGTTAGATCTCGTTTCAACAAATCTCATCGACCTGAAGATTTTCTTTATTTGCTTGCAAGATGTGTAAAGGCATCTATTCGATATAACTCAAATGGAGAATTCAATAACACACCCGACAATCGTAGAAAGGGTGCACATCCTGATGAAATGTGTAATCGAATAGCACACACTTCTATGCTTTTAAGTGGTCGCATAAAAATTACAGCATGGGATTATAAAAAAGTACTCGAAAAATGTACGGAGAGCGATTTTGTTTACATGGATCCACCATATCAAGGAGTATGCGGTAATCGTGATAATAGGTACTTACCAAAAATAGAATTCGATGAGTTTTGTATGGAACTCGAAAAACTAAATGATCGAAACATTCGCTATATTATTTCTTATGATGGACGAACCGGGGAAAAGGAGTATGGGCAGCCAATGCCCGGGTCTCTTGGATTGACTCGTATAGAAATGCATGCAGGACGTTCTACCCAGTCAACCTTGCTTGGTAGATCGGATATAACATACGAATCACTTTATCTTTCTCCAAATCTTTCACCAACTGAGATTCAGAATCGAGATCTGCAAATGTCTCTTTGGTAGTTGGCAAAGAAAAATATATGGCACAAAAGAAAAAAATAACCTCGGATTTACCAGAATTCTTTATCAAAAGACTGAAATCCGTAAATGCTAAAAGACCGAAAACTGTGATCGACCATATCATGGAGAATGGCTTTGTTACAACTGAAGAACTGAGTCAATTATATGGATACGACCATGCTCCTCGAGCGGCACGTGATGTGCGGGAATTGGGAATTCCATTAGAAACATTTCGGGTTAAAGGAAAAAGTGGACGAAGGATCGCAGCTTACCGTTTTGGTGATCTCTCTAAAATACGTGATGGCAAAATTGACGGCAGAAAAGCCTGGCCAAAGGCACTCAAGAGCGATTTAGTTTCAGCAAATGGCGAAAGTTGCTCAATCTGTTTTACAACTTTTGAAGAAAGATATCTACAGATTGACCATCGCATTCCGTATGAAGTTGGAGGTACTCCAGAGGGTGAACTGAATATTGCTGACTTCATGCTTTTATGTGGATCATGCAACCGTGCTAAATCCTGGTCTTGTGAACATTGCATTAATTGGAAGACAGATCATTTAATAGATGTGTGCAAAAAATGTTATTGGGCAAATCCGGCAGATTATAAACACGTTGCGTTGAGACTAATTCGCAGACTCGATATCACCTGGACTGAGGAAGAAGTGCCGTATTACGAAAGACTTGTTAATATGTCGAAGTACGCCGAAAAAGACTTGCCTGCTTTTGTCAAAGAATGTTTGTGTCATATTTCAGACGAAAATGCCGAAGACAAAACATGACTTTTAATAAACTCTGTCCATTTTCTAAAAAGTACCAACCGACAAAGAATTCCTTCAAAGGCAAAGTTAGATTAAATAGAACATACTGTGATTATAACTCTGCTAGCTATTATTGCAAGTTTCTTCGTCCGAAACAATTTTTTGAAGATTTTATATTGATAAACGTATATTATATAAAGACGGAAGATACGTTGCTAAGGAAAGTATAGTTCGTTATAATCTCTTTCGTCTAAATAAGTTATAGAAAAACGAAATAAAAAATGGCGCCTTTAATAATAGCAGCTTTTATAGGCTTATTTATAGTTTTTGCGTATTTTGGTTACCTCAGTAACAAAAAACGCCGTGACGCTATGTATGCGCTGGCTGCCAAACTGGGACTTAATTTCAATCCTGCCAATGACAGCAGTATTGCGAACAGATATCAATTTCTGAATAAACTTCGCACGGGTGATAACAGGTATGCTTTTAACATGCTGTCAGGTAAATATAAGGACTATAATGTAATGGCGTTCGATTTTCATTATGAAGAAACCTCTACTAATTCCAAGGGAGAACATGAAACAGACGATTACTATTTTTCATTTTTCCTCCTGAATTTTCCTGCTGCGTTCCCGGAATTAACGATTGGTTCTGAAGGATTTTTTGCAAAGATTGGCCAGGCTCTCGGCTATGACGATATCGATTTCGAGTCGCATGAATTTTCGCGAAAATTTTGTGTTCGTTCGAAAGACAAGAAGTTTGCATATGATATATGTAATGCTAAAATGATTGAGTACCTGTTGTCTAATCAAGACCTGACAATAGAAATAGAGAACGATGCTTTGGCTCTTTATTTTAACGATACACTGAAGCCGGAACAGATAGAGCATAATCTTGACAGGCTTGTAACAATTCGTTCACTTATGCCAAATTATCTTTTTGATCGTGGAAGAATAAAATGTGTATGATTGAACTAATAATTTTTTTGAAATTACAAATCAGGTTCAAAGATAAGGAATAGAAATGGAACCGCTGATTATCGTACTATTTATAGTAATCGCCATAGTTGCAATGGTGTTTGGTTTTATAGCCGCACAAAAACGCCGTGAAGCTATGTTGTCGCTGGCATCCCGGCTGGGTATGCACTTCGACCCGGGTAAGGACAAAAGTATAGCCCGGCAGTATGATTTTTTGGATAAGCTTCGGCAGGGTCATAATCGCTATGCCTGTAATATTCTATCAGGTAACTATCGTGACCATGAAGTAAAGATTTTCGACTATCACTATCAGACCGGTTCAGGCAAAAATACGCATCATTATCATATTTCGTTTTTCATGCTTCAGATGCCGATGGTTTTTCCGGAGCTTACGATAGGTCCTGAAGGAATTTTCTCGAAAATCGGTCAGTCTCTCGGTTATGATGATATCGATTTCGAGTCGCACGAATTTTCCAGAAAGTTCTGTGTTCGCTCGAAGGACAAGAAGTTTGCGTATGATTTCTGTAATGCTCAGATGATTGAGTACCTTTTATCTAATTCGGATATGAATATCGAAATCGAACATCATATTCTGGCGATTTCATTCAGCCGGAGGCTGTCACCTGAGAACATCGAGCCGAACCTGGAGCGATTATTTGAAATCAGGTCACTTATGCCAAACTATCTTTTTGAACGGAGATGATTATGTCGATTATGATTGCGCCGCTGGTTATTTTTGGAATAATAATTTTACTGCCGATTATTTATGTCATCGCGACCTACAATACTCTTGTGGCTTTGCGAAACCATATTTCCGATGCGTGGGGAAATATTGATACCGAGCTGAAGCGCAGGTATGATTTGATTCCGAATCTTGTCGCGACAGTAAAAGGATACGCCGCACACGAAAGAGAAGTGTTCGAGCGTGTTACTCAACTGCGCGCGCAGTGCATGGCAAATAACGGAACACCGACCGAGCAGGCTGTTACCGAGAACGAGCTTGTCGGCGCATTGCAGAAACTTTTAGCCGTAGTGGAAAATTATCCGAAACTTAAAGCAGACCAGAATTTTCTCGAATTGCAGCGAGAGCTTGTTAATACCGAAGACCGCATACAGGCGGCTCGCAGATTCTTTAATGGCAATGTTCGCGACTATCGCAACAAATGCGAAACCTTTCCAAGCAGTATAATCGCAAGCATGTTCGGCTTCGAAAAGAAAGACTTTTTCAATGTGGACCCATCAGTACGCGAAGTCCCAAAAGCGGATTTCAATTAAATCGTGGCATGGGCTTCCAGCCCATGCATGCACGGGCAAGCTTGTCCTGAGCAAAACCGAACGGAATGCCCTCACCACTTTAAATATTTAGTCCTGCTTCACTGGCTTGATTGTAACTTTATTATCTTCAATTTCGATATAACGATATTGATCTCGAGGATTTTTCAAATTCATCTCCAAATTAGAAACAGTTTCAGGTGCGTATTTGAATTTATTCTTATATTTTTCAAGATCAACAAAAGCCTTTTTACTGTTTAAAATTAAATCATACAGTTGAGTTGTCTGCTTGAATGAGGTTTCAAAAGCCTGTTTTCTTGCAAGCACTCCCGCTCTTTCGATGTCGGTTGCCATTAGTATCTGGTTAAGTTTAATAAGCGTCTCATCATCTATAATTTTTAGGCTGAGTTTATATTTATTTATGGATTCTATTTTCGCATCCAGACCTACAAGCTCGAAATCAATTCCTCTAAGAGAATGTGCCAGTTCGTCTTTAACTTTTATTATATCGTTAACTTCGGGAATTGTTCCATCACTTAGATAATTTGTTTTTGCATATTCTTTATATAATTTATTTTTTTGCTCTTCCATTTCATTGTAATCAGCTTCCATTTTTGAAATTACGGTTTTACCATTTCTTATTATTTCCTGATAATATTCCTGTTCATATTTTAATTGTTTCAAACTATTATATGTCCCAATATCGTAGCCCTTTATGAATAGTTCTGTGAATTGCCGTGCCTGTTGCTCACTGTTTGCAAAAATATAAAATACTATACCTTGACTTGGCCTAAAAGTCGGATTACAAAAAAACATAAACTCTAATTTTTTTGAAGAATTATCGCCTTTATAAATACAACGATATAGAGCTAATGGGAACGGTCTTGCAGGTATTTGGATTGTTTCTATAATATCATTATTCATTCTAGAGCTGAAATCAGGACGACTTAATGGGATTTTCAGTATAGCAACATGTGTTGGTAAAGTATCTATGAGATTTTCTTTAATCGAAGGATCCAATACTTCATATTCATCAGAAATTATGTACTCAAAATCGCGTTTAGGTGGTTCAATTTGCTGTGCGTAAATGTATTGGCAAAAGAACAATATACTTAATGCAAATAATATCAGGTTTTTAGTTAAAGTTTTCATTATTATATCTTCCTTTCTAATAATTTTTTCAGGTGTAATTTAGCCTGCTCGGATTGCGGACTCAATGGATAAGATTCGATTAGGTCATTATATCTTTGAACCGCGTATTCTTCAGCACCGGGCTGTGCGGCGTACATATCACCAACTGCAAGCAACTGAGCCGCGATAGCGGCATGTTCTGCCTGAATTTCAATTTCCTTGGCTGTAAGTGTTGGCATCTTAAGGTTAGATGATTCGTTTGATTTCAATAAAAACCAAAGCAGAACTATTGTAGAAATTATAATTATACCTGCGGCTACGGAAATTAGTTTTCTAACAGGAAATTTATATAATCTTTGTTTCTTGAATGAATTCAAGTTGCCCCATTTTTCTTTTTCACTTTGCCAGATATTCTGCGCAAGTGTTAGAGAATTTTGTAATGTCTTTACATTCGCTTTGCATATCTGGCAATTTGCGATATGTTGTGCAATCTGTTCAGCTTCTTTTTGAGGCAGTTCACCATCGCAATATTCAATCAAATTTTCAAGCGGAATTACTTTACACTTTTCCATTACGACTTAATTCCTTTCTTTGATAACATCTCAGCTAAAATCAATCTTCCTTCAAAGAGTCTCTTGCGAACTGTGCCGCTCTTTAACTCCATGATTTCGCTGATTTGACTTGAATTTAATCCGCAAAAATATTTCATAACTAACGGCACCCTGAAAGATTCATCCATTTCATCCAAACATTGTTTCATTGCAAAAGTTTCTTCACTATGAATTATTCTTTTCTCTGGTCCGGGCTGAGTTATTTCCTGCCCTGCGCATCTCTGCGAAAATTCATTTTTTGCCCTTTGACTTCGTTTTTCCTGACGAAATTTCAGCATGCACTTATTTATCGTTACCCGCATCAGCCATCTTGCATTTTCAACCTCGCCCTGAAATTTCGGAGGTCGTCGCAACGCTTCCAGGTACACATCCTGTAAAATATCTTCGCCATCTTGAAAATTAATTCCCATACCAATCAACAGCCGCCTTAGCCGCTCTATTTCTTTGAAAAAAATCGAGTGCATCCGCATACTATTGATTATTCTCCTATTCTAATCCTTTACTACTTATATAGTGCGCGAGACCGTGCGGGTGTTACCAGAAAAATTTCCTCAATTAATTAGATTTTACATTCACATAAATTTCCATCAAAAAATTTATCGGAAGGTATTTATCAGCTTCAAAAAAGGGGGTGCAAAAAAACTTCAAAAATTCCCTGAATAAATTGATTTTTATCCTCAAGAAAAAAACCCCCCAAAACCGAATATTCTATATGGAGCTGAAGTTTCTAAGTTCCTATATATCGGACGTTT
>JAFGEF010000078.1 GCA_016931715.1 Sedimentisphaerales bacterium | reverse complement strand
TTCCAACATCATATCCTAATAATAATCTTGCCATAGTAACTCTTATTCCTTACTTATAGTTGTATAAAACTCATTTGTTCAAAAGTTACAGGATTATAACCATTTAACGATATTTGCTCAAGAATTGTCTTGTAAAATTGGCAGATATTACAATAAAAAACAAACATATTCTTGTTATTTTGCACTGTTTTTAGTAAAATATCCAAAGTAATGCAAAATATTGAAAAGTAAATACGGGGGCGAATGGCTTCGACCGGATGACGGATAGTCAGGTTGCATGCCCAGGACGCCGGTTGGCCTGGTTAAAAATCCGGTAACTAATTTTAATTGGCAACTATCAGTATGCCATGGCTGCTTAATTAGCGGCCCGTTCTTCCAGATAATGTCTGCGGATCTGATAAGAGCGTCACAAAGCAGGCTTTACCGAGCCGGTTTTTCGGTACGGCAAGGTGAAAACTAACCGAAATAGTCAAGTTAGCGGCCTGTCGTTTGGCGGTTAACAAGGCGAAATAGACAAATAAATCGACTAAGCATGTAGAAGCTTGCCTTGAAACATCTCGGGACGGGGGTTCAAATCCCCCCGCCTCCAGTATTTTTGCTTTGACCGATATAATATAATAAAAAAGCCAGACCTTAGTAATTAGAATCTGGCTTAAGAGAGGGATGAGAAAAGTATTATTTTATATCATTACTTAATTGTTTTTCTTCATATTTAATTGTCCTTATTTCTAAGTTCCAATAATAATACGTAAATTGCGTAATAATGTTCAAGTATTCCTATGGAAATAGTAGTATATAGTTAAAATATTGTATAAAATTATTTTATATTATAAAATCCCTCTTCTTCAGTACAAGGCCGAAAATATTACAGGAAGTGCACTTGTATCCGCTTTTCGAAATTTTCATTTCCAATATTCTGGAACTACTCTTTATCAATTATTGAACTGTTTGTCTTAATCTTTAACGTCTGCCAATGAAAATTATGACATATTCCTATAAAAACTGCATTTTTAAATTAAAATATCACTGTGCTAAGTCATTGTAATATAATAAGTTACATGCCTATAATATATAAAAATGCACACGAATCGCCGCATAGCACGAAATTTTTGTTGTAATGTCCTTTATTGACTTGTTAAAATGGGATAATTATATGTTATCTAATATATATTATTTTTTTTAAAAAGAAAGTGAGGAATTTATTATGTGGAGAAAAGCTATTTTTATTGCATTATTGGCGTTTAGTTTTGTAGTACATGCTGATCCCGTGAATCTTACAAGCTGGTCACCATTGACGCTGGATTATCCATCAGGACAGTCTGCGGGTAATTGGATATTGGGCGGCGGAAACACGTATGTTGATCAGGTTATCAATGCCGATCCTTCATTTTACCTGAACAATCTGAATCAAACGAGCTATTCAATGGATGGTTCGTGGCAGGTTCTTGAGGCTGGCGGCGATGATGATTATATGGGATTTGTGTTCGGTTATCAAAATTCCAGCAACTTCTACCTTTTCGACTGGAAACAGGGTAGCCAGGATTATGTGGGAACAACTGCGAACGAAGGCATGACCATCAAGAAAATGACGGGATCGACAGGTAATGGCCTTGATGACTTATCCTTAGCTGAGTTCTGGGAAAATGGAACAAACTATGGAGATATGACTATTCTGGCACAAAATCAAGGCTCAACCCTGGGTTGGGAAGATAATGTTCTGTATGATTTCCATCTGGATTTTAATCTTAATTCCAATGAAATTCATATTGTTGTGAAGCAAGGCAGTACTATCTTGTGGGATAAAACTATTTTCGACAGTACATTCAGCTACGGTCAGTTTGGTTTCTACAACTATTCCCAGGAAGATGTACGCTATGCCGGATTTGTACAAACCGGTGGTGTTGTTGTTCCCATCCCCGGCGCTGTCATCCTCTGCAGTATAGGTCTCGGTATTGCCGGTTTGAAACTTCGAAGATCCAAAGAACTGTAAGAATAGAAAGCAGTGCAAGATTAATATAAGAAATTACGGGCTGTGAACATTCGTTTACAGCCCTTTTTAATTACTGTGGTGATTCTTTTTTTTTATGAAAATAGTCAGTTCATAAAAAATCCTTTTAGGATTAAATCCTCTCATCCTTTCCGTGGCAGAATAAAATTATACAACTAATGCCTATATATACTTTTTTAAATTTTTGTAAGCTGCTTTTAATAAGCATTAATCGGTTTCATATTTTCTTAATTTGATGCCGGCGATACTGAGACCTATAAGCCCAATCAAAACTGCACCGGGTACGGGGACTGGGACTATTGGTGTCTGTTCATCAGAAAAACTTCCTCCCTGAATAAACACACCAGAATCAAGAGCATAGTCGCCTGCGTCTGCAATAGCCAGCTTAATGTGATGAGTTCCTGCCGTCAAACCTGTTATCTGTGCTGTAAATACATCAGTGAAACCGTCATACTCAAAACTAAAGAACGGTCCGCCGTCGTCTAGATCATTGTTATTGTAATACTCTGGATATGAAGCATTAGTTCCTAAAGGTCTACCGCCATTCACATTATTGATAGAAACCGGGATAGTTGTACCAGGAATTAATGCAATATTGGTACCATCAACAATGAATCCGAAAACATCATTATAAGATGTATTCGTATATTCATTATATTCATCCGAACCAAAAACATAATTGAAATATAGATTACCTCCCAGACTTTCGAAATCAAACTCGAGGGCTGTTGCATCATGAGTAGCATATCCGGGGATAAGTGTATCGAGATCTGAATCACCTGGTTCTCCGTTACTTCCTGTTATACCATCACTACTATTGCTGTTATCAACGTTTGATGCTAATCCTGATGTCAGAACAATACCTGTATCAATACCGATACCTGCAGAATTTCCGCCGGTAAATGTGCCGGATGCCCCATCAGCTCCTGTATATGTTACATTACTATAGGTAATCCCGGATCCCATGATACTATTGATCAAATCATCAACATTTGTCATAGGAGTTACAGTTATATCTGCATTAGCCGAAACAGCCATTGTTAGATAAAATACGACAATAACACAATATAATAATACTTTACGCATAATGTTATTCTCCTTTCTTGGTTTTTATAATGTTCTTTTTGAGTAAAGAAGCGTCAAAAATATACACAATTTCTCATAGATATCTGTAGTTGTTATAAGCAGTTAAACAAAACATAGAATGAATAAACAAAAAAAGTTTTGAAATACTCATACACTAGACAGGTTTTGCCCTCAATACACATACAACTTTTCACATTTAAACCCAATTCCTAAATATACTAATATTGTATAGGATTATTTTATTATGTCAAATATTATTTGACAAATATATCTTTTAAGATTTACATCGTTGAATTTCTCCTGAGTTCACTCATTGGGTACGAAGATTTAATGGCTGACAAATAATATGCGTAAGTGCAGCCATAGCATATAGTTACATTTCAACAAGAAAAAATGATGCATTACTCAAGTCAATAATATCAAAGCAAAATAGAGCAATACCTGTTGCTCCGCAGTACAGTTATAGTATGAACTATTATCCCGGATATGTAAACCAGCGGCAGAGATATAAAGTATATTTATTTCTCTATGATTTGCTGTGGTAAATACCATAAAAACCCCTGGTTTTAAATGTTTTGTCCTTGATTTTCGCTTTTCTTTTGGCGTATGATTAACTCAATTGTTTGTGAATAAAAGTTCCTGTCATTTGTTTGAGGATTTTATGAAAACACATCACATTTCTCACAGCCCAGCCGCCATCATGGTATTGATTATCACACTCGCTGCAACCTCATCTTTCGGTGTTGAACTGGTTCGAGACGTTCAATCGCTCAACAAAGACTGGCTTTTTAGCAAGAGCGATGCCCCCGGCAGCCAGGCTCCTGATTTTGATGATTCCGCCTGGACTAAACTCAACGTTCCTCATGACTGGTCCATAGAAGGTCCTTTTGCCACCAATTTGCCTTCGCAGGGAAAAGGCGGCAATGCTCCTACCGGCGCAGTCTGGTATCGTAAAAGTCTCACTCTTCCTGCCGGCGCAGTAGAGAGCGGCAAACGCATCTTTGTTGATTTCGACGGTATTATGGAAAATTCCGACGTTTGGATCAACGGCGTTCATCTTGGAAAGCGTCCCTACGGCTACGTGTCCTTCCAGTATGAACTGACCGGCCGCTTGAATGCCGCTGGACCCAACATTCTCGCTGTCCGTGCCGATACTTCGCAGCAGCCAGCTTCACGCTGGTATTCAGGCGGGGGTATATACCGCCACGTGCGCCTGCAGATTATGGATGCTGTTCATATTGACAATTGGGGGACATTTGTCACCACTCCCAAAATAACCGCCGATGCCGCTTCTGTTCATGTGCGATCAACTGTAGTCAATCAATCCGACACTTCTCGCGACGTGTCGCTCATGGTCAACATACTCGGACCAGACGGGATCTCTGTTGCCACTGCTGAAACAAAAGCCCAGCCTGTTCCTGCCGGCAAGACTATAGACTTCGAACAGGATGTCACTGTCAATAATCCCAAACTCTGGGATATTGAAGATACTCAGATATATACCGCCATCGCGTCCGTAAGGGACGGCGGTGCGGGAGGAACTATTATCGATGATGAATCCGTGCCTTTTGGAATCCGGTCATTTGAATTCAGGCCGGAGACTGGTTTCTGGCTTAACGGCAGAAACTTCAAGCTCAAGGGTGTCTGCCTGCACCATGATGCCGGCGGCCTTGGTGCCGCCGTACCGGAAGATGAGTGGATTCACCGCCTGCAGATGCTAAAGCAGTATGGTTCCAATGCTGTCCGCACTGCCCACAATCCACCATCCCCGGAATTTCTCGACGCCTGTGACAAGGTTGGCATGCTCGTGATGGATGAGATGTTTGACTGCTGGCAAGTCGCAAAAAATCCCTTTGACTACCATCTTGCTTTCGATCAATGGAACTTAATAGATACCCGTGACACTGTTCGGCGTGACCGCAATCATCCCTCCATCATTCTCTATTCCGCCGGTAATGAAATCCACGATACTCCTAATGTCGCGAAAGCTCTCGCTATTCTCGCTCCCCTTGTGAAGACCTTTCGCGAAAATGATCCAACCCGGCCTGTGACGCAGGCTCTTTTCCGGCCAAATCAGGACGGCAGCGGCGGAGCCTATCGCAATGGGCTTTCTGACCTCCTGGACGTCGTAGGCACCAACTACCGTGACGCCGAAATGCTGGCCGCATGGGCTGCCAAGCCAACAATCAAAATCGTTGGAACCGAGCAGGGCAAGAGCTTGGCTATCTGGTCGCAATGCCGCGATAATCCTCAACATTCCGGCCAGTTTATCTGGACAGGCGTGGATTACCTCGGCGAGACGGGACCCTATCCGAGCATTGCTGCCGGTGCGGGCATTTTGGATTTTACAAATCGTCCCAAAAATGAAGCGATTGAACGGGCCAGTTGGTGGAGCACTAAGCCGGTGGTTTATATGGTCCGCAGCGGAGGCGGCTTCGGATTCGACCTGGCGCCCAATACCGATCCTGGAATCCCGCCGATTCCTTCGCCCGCTGGTCCAGGCGCTGCTGCCGGTGACACAGGCGGACTTCCGTTCAACGCGGAACAGTCGAATCAGTTTTCTAATATTACAGCGCCGGCACAGTCGCCCGATGCAGGTCGCGGTGCAGCCCGTGGAGCAAATCGGCGAGGAAATCGCGGCATGCAAGGCGGAATGGGGTCGCGGGGATATAATCCCGGACTCATTTACACTTATAACTGGACACCCGCCAATCTCGAGCCACATAGCGAAGTCGTAAATGTGTACTCAAACTGCGATGAGGTGGAACTTTTCCTTAATGGCAAATCTCTCGGTTCCAAATCCCGCGGAGCTATCGGTTCGGCGCGCACCTGGACTGTGGACTTTGCTCCTGGTACGCTCAAGGCTGTTGGCAAAAACAAAGGCGATATTGTCGCTTCACAGGAACTTGTCACAGCTGGCAAAGCCGCCAAAATTGTCCTTACTCCAAGCACGCGAAAACTCTTTGCCGACTTCGATTCTCTTGCCCATGTCACTGTTTCCATCACCGACGACAAAGGTGTAGAGGTGCCCGCGGCGAATAATATTGTGACCTTTAAAGTCTCTGGCCCCGGCGAAATTGCCGCTCTTGCCAACGGTTCGACACAGGCTCAGAATTTCCGCGGTACGGAACACGCCGCATTGGCAGGGCAGCTCATTGCCTACATCCGCGCTGCCGGCTCTGATGATTCTATTACCCTCACAGCAGCCTCAAACGGACTGACCAGTGCAGCTATAAGGTTTGAAACCGCGCCGGCAAGAACTCGCCGTTGAGCTTGCGTTGGAGATAATTATTTCGCTTTGCAGCACTGGGATTGTACATTCCCATTCTCACTGGGATAATCAGGGATAGCAAAGATTTTAACAAAGTCAGGTGTTACATTTTAAATTACCCTGACGTGCCTTACATGTTTTGCAATATTATTTTTGCAAAACTCTTATTTACATAAAGATTCTAAGTGTATATAATAGTCTTTATAAATCTATTGATAAGAATAAGTGTTTTTTCTTTCCAAAGTCAACTTTTTCTCATTTTCGCGAAAGTTCAGCTTTAAAATAGAGGCTCAAACGTGATTTTTAGACGAAAATCAGTGCTTGAGTCGGTTAGAATATATAATTTAGGGTGTTTTATGCCATTTACAAAATTTGGTCTTTCAGACCCATTAGTGCGTGGTATTCTGGCAACAGGATATACCGCTCCAACAGAAATTCAATCACAGGTTATTCCGGCAGCTATTAAAGGCGTTGACATAATTGGCTGCGCACAGACGGGAACAGGTAAAACCGCGGCTTTTGTATTGCCAATTCTTGACAGGCTCGGCCACGAACCTGCATCGAAAAGGCGAATTACAAGAGCGCTAATATTAACTCCGACTCGCGAGCTTGCGATGCAGGTTGAAAAATCGATACAAGGTTACGGCCGATTTACGGGCGTTAAGCCCCTTGCTGTTTTCGGTGGTGTTAATATTAACAATCAACTCAAATCTCTCGAACGCGGTGTTGATATCGTTGCAGCAACGCCGGGACGTTTGATGGATCACATGAAGCGAGGTTCGATAGATCTCAAACACATCGAAGTTCTCGTTCTCGACGAAGCCGACCGGATGCTGGATATGGGCTTTATCAACGATGTTCGGAAAATTGTCAGCAGTTTGCCGAAGAAGCGACAGACAATGCTGTTTTCCGCAACTATTTCACCTGAAGTAAAGACGCTTGCCGCTGATATGCTGAAGTCCCCGGAAATGTTCCAGATAGGCAAGCCCAGAAATCCAATCGAGACTATTACGCAGCATATTTATCCGGTTCGCAAGGAACAGAAAATGGACCTTCTGATACACATGCTGAGTAATCCTCAGATGTACAGCGTTCTGGTATTTTCCCGTACCAGGCACGGAGCGGACAAAATCAACCACCGACTCAAGAAAGCCGGTATTTTATCAGTAGCGATACACTCCGACCGCACGCAGAATCAGCGATTGCAGGCAATGGAAGGTTTCAAGAAAGGTAAATTTCAGGTGATGGTCGCGACTGATATCGCAGCACGCGGAATCAATATCGAGGGAATCTCGCATGTGATAAATTTCGATGTGCCGGCTTTTCCTGAAGATTATATTCATCGCATCGGACGTACAGGGCGGGCAACTGCATTGGGTGATGCAATTACGTTTGTTTCGTATGACGAGCAGAAGTCACTTCGCAGGATAGAGAATTTCATCGGGCGTGAATTAGATACGGAAAAATGCGAAGACTTTGCGTATAAGAAATCCGATACTTTAGAGCCAATGCCTGCAGAAAAATCAAAACATATGCATCATGCGAGTTCCGGTCATAGTGCGGATAAGAAGCCGATTGCAGCCCGCAGGCGGCGGCGCAGATCTGTTAAACGCAGATAAATCCGAAAAAATATAAATTTCAATAATTGAAAAGAACATGGGATGAGCATTTATGAAATATTCAGGACTTACCGATGAGCCGAAAAAAATAAAAGCCGAACACGGAAATCCGGGCGATTTCAAAGTAATGCAGCAATTTACTTCCGAGGCTTCCGCAAGGCAATGGGAAAAAAGAATGTATGCACATGGATATGAGCAGGATAAAAAAGGCACAGGCTGGAAATACGGCTACACTTTCTCAGTCAGGCATTAACTCGATGACAATCAAAGAAGACAATATATCCGGTCTTTATGTGCATATTCCATTCTGCACGAGCAAGTGCGCATATTGCAATTTTTATTCCGAGCCGGTAAGTGCGCACGATACTTATCGTCTCTTACAGGCAATGCGGAGAGAACTGTCACTTGCTGATACCAGCGCAGTTCGCACAGTTTATATTGGCGGCGGCTCGCCTTCATGTCTGCCCGCCGCACAATTAGCTGAATTTATGAAAACTATTACAGATAAATGTCACGATATAACCGAATTTACAGTCGAATGTAATCCCTGCCAGGCAGCTCCTCGTATGCTTGAAAACTTGCGGGAGCTTGGAGTAAATCGTCTTTCCATAGGCGCCCAGTCTTTTAATGATGACGAATTGAATTTGCTTGGCAGAATTCATAATTCTGAATCTGTAAGAACAGCCGTATATCAGGCAAGACAGGCTGGATTTGAAAATATTTCTCTTGACCTTATCTTTGCAATTTGCGGCTCAACACAGGCAACTTGGCAGGCAAGTCTTGAGCAGGCGATAGCACTGAACCCGGAGCATATTTCTGCATATTCCCTGACTTTGGAAGCAAGTACGCCTTTGGCTCAGGAAATAGAGCAGGGCAAATACACTGCTGTAGATGAATTAACAGACAGGGCAATGTATGAGCAAGCCATCGAAACGCTTACCAAAGCAGGCTATGAACATTATGAAATCTCCAATTTTGCCAAATCGGGTTTTGAATGTCGGCACAATATGGGCTGTTGGCAGAATAGGCCATATATAGGTATAGGACCATCTGCGTCTTCATCGAGCGGTACTCGAAGAACGCGTAATTTTTCTGATATAAAGACTTATATAAAAGCAATTGAATCAGACCAAAGTCCTATAGGGGAAACTGTTAAAATCAGCGATATGGATAGAATTTGTGAAACAGCAGTCTTGAATCTTCGCACAAAAAATGGTATTGATGTAAAGAAATTTAAGCAGGTTACAGGTAATGATCCATGCCTGCTTTTTGCAGAACCTGTTCGAACGCATTGTGAACAGGGACTATTAAAGATTGAAAATGATAGAATTTATTTAACGGCAAAAGCATTGCCTATTGCAGATTACGTTTTATGTGATTTTGCGGCTTTATAGAAATTAAGTGCGCAGCAGGAACACTCTTTTATGGATACTCAGTATATCAGGAATTTTTCGATTATAGCTCATATTGACCATGGCAAAAGCACTCTTGCCGACAGAATGCTGGAAATAACCGGTACGATAACAGCACGCGAAGCACAGGAGCAGCTTCTCGACGATATGGACCTCGAGCGTGAACGCGGCATAACAATAAAAGCTTCAGCAGTTACAATGAACTACGAATATGAAGGTCATGCTTACATGCTCAATCTTATCGATACGCCCGGACACGTGGACTTCCATTACGAAGTATCGCGTGCTCTGGCCGCATGTGAAGGAGCATTGCTCGTAGTTGATGCAACTCAGGGTGTGCAGGCGCAGACCGTTGCGAATGCATATCTCGCAGTTGAAAACGGCGCAGAATTGATGGGAGTAATAAATAAAGTGGATTTGCCTGCCGCTCAGCCGGATGTAGTAGGAGACGAAATCGAGCATGTTTTGGGTGTGAAGAAAAGCGAATGTCTTCTCATCAGCGCAAAAACAGGGAAGGGTGTGAAGGAAGTTCTGGACTCGATTTGTGCCTTGATGCCGGCTCCTAAAGACCTTTCCAATGAACCTGTGGAGGCTCTTATTTTCGACAGCCATTTCGATGAATACAGGGGTGTTATCTGTTATGTGCGTGTATTTTCAGGCAAGCTGAAACTTAAACAGAAAATCCGCCTGATGGGTTCAGGCCGAACATATCTCATCACGGAAATCGGCAAGTTCTGCCCCAAAATGAAGCCGGCAGGTGAGCTTGGCACAGGTGAAGTCGGTTATGTAATCGCAAATATAAGACAGCTTGGCGATGTTACTATAGGCGACACTATCACAGACGATGCAGCGCCTGCTGAACATGCTCTGGAAAAATACAAGCCGCCTCTGCAAATGGTGTTTTCAGATTTTTACCCGGGCAGCAATACGGATTATCCGAAACTTCGTGCCGCTTTCGATAAACTTGCGCTCAACGATGCGAGTTTTTCGTTTGTACCGCAGAACTCGCCTGCCTTGGGATTCGGTTTCAGGTGCGGCTTCCTCGGGCTGCTCCATATGGAAATTATCCAGGAACGCCTCGAACGCGAAAACGATATTAATGTTGTACAAACCGCGCCGAGCGTAAGCTACGAAGTCGTAATGCGGGATGGAAAAGTCATTCGCATCGACTCGCCCAGCCAGCTTCCGGATAGAACATATATCGAAGAACTCAGAGAACCGTTCGTAAAACTGGAAATTATTACAGGTACAGACTCCATCGGCGGCATAATGAAGCTCGCGGAAGAAAGGCGCTGCAAACTCATCAAAACCGACTACCTCGGTCCCACCCGCGTTATCATGGAATACAAATCGCCTCTGGCTGAAATCGTATATGACTTTTACGACCTGCTCAAGAGTATCAGTCACGGCTATGCTACTATGGACTACGAGTTTTTGGCGTTCGAAAAGAGCAGCCTTGTCAAAATCGACATTCTCATTAACGGCAATCCAGTCGATGCCCTGTCTCTTATCGTACATCGTGACAACGCAGAGCCGAGAGGCAGAAAACTTATCGTAAAACTCAGAAAGACCATTCCGCGTCACCAGTTTGAAATTCCTCTCCAGGTTGCTATCGGAGGAAAGATTATCGCTCGTGAAACGATTAAGGCTTTCAGGAAAGACGTGACCGCAAAACTTTATGGCGGCGATGTCACACGAAAGATGAAAGTGCTCAAAAAACAAAAAGAAGGCAAAAAACGCATGAAGAACATCGGCAACGTCCAAATCCCCCAGGAAGCCTTCATGAGCATTCTCGATACGAGCGACTAACCATTCAGATTAATTGCAGGATGGGTTTCAGTCCATGCCGATTATTAATCCAACTTCCCCGGTTGGTGCCGAAATCAATTTATTAAGTCTTTTATGTTCCTATTTTTTTAATATAATCCTATCTCAGCTATTGTCGGCGCTGCCCCAAAACCATCAAATCGGATACGCATATTAAAAACTCATCAAATAACTTATTCAGTATATTACCGATTTTTTTATAACTATGACCATTCTATTCTATAACGAAAGTGTCTTATTAGACCGCTTTTTTTTGAATTCAGCTTCACTTTTCCGAGCAGTACATGCCAATTATTGTCTGTTGCATGGACATTATTGACTTTCATCAGAAGCAATGCTTTTTAACTTTTTGTGAGAAGAACCAAAAACTATTTTCTTTTACTGGACTATCTGTGATATAATTTGTTACAATTGTGCCGAATCCAAAGCCTCGACTTTGTATGTCCCGGCTTGATTCACTTAGTAAAGACACTATTAAGGAGAACTGAACTATGAATCCAATCCAGCATGTTCAACCATTTATCATCAGTAAACACTGTTTCTTTACAACTCGCTCCTTTGTTATTAAACCTGTCATATTTTTAATGAGTACTATAGTTATTCTCTCGCTGGCTTTGCCTGTGTTCGCACTTGATGGGCAAATCAGAATACACGACCCATCCACCGTAATGCTCTGTAACGGTAAATATTACACATGGGGTACTGGTGGTACGGCACTGGAATCTGATGATGGCTGGACATGGCGAAATGGTACAAGATGCCCGGCAAATGGAGCGGCACCAGATGTTATTCATGTCAAAGACAAGTATTTCCAGTATATTTCTCACGGAACATTCTTATGGACCAAAAGCCTCGATCCGAATTCACCTGACTATGGGTGGAAAGTAGAGTTCCAGCGTGGTATGTGGGGTTATGAAAGTGATGGCGATTTTGTCAATCCTATCGATCCGGGAGCTTTTCTTGATCCAACCACCGGAAAGCTGTGGGTGACCTATGGTTCTTATGTCGGTTATACTCGCGTGATTGAACTCAATCCTGAAACAGGTCTGCGTGTTGATAATAAGTATTACAACATAGCGATCAATTGCGAAGCAACGACAATGATTTATCATGAAGGTTATTATTATTTATTGGCTACACATGGTTCTTGCTGTGCAGGTACGAATTCCGGTTACAATATTCGAGTTGGCCGCTCTAATAAACCAACCGGTCCTTTCATCGACCATACTGGCGTCGATATGATACAGGGCGGCGGAAAGCTCGTCCAGGGTTCAGGCGGCCGATATGTTGGTGCCGGCCATTTTGGTCTGATAGATGAGGGGGAAGGCGTACAGAAGTTCTCGATGCACTGGGAAGCTGACATGGACAGAGGCAGCGCCAGCGTACTCGATGTTCGTCCATTATTATGGAAAGACGGTTGGCCGGTCGGCGGTGAAAACTTCAAGGCGGGTACATATGAAATCGAATCTGTTCGTACCGGCACGGCTCTCGAACTGGCAGTTGAAGGAGTGGCGGTTGGCAGAGGAGCCGGCGGAACCGGACGTGGAGGCGCTGGTCTTGGTGGAACACGCGGCGGACGCGGCGGCGCTGGCACTCGCGGAGGCGGACAAGATGCAGCACCCGGTGGTCGTCGCGGATTACAGGGAGCAGTACCTGGAGCAGGAAATTTTGCGGGAGCTGTCGGCGGACAGGAAGCAGCAGCCGGTGAACGTGGTGGTGGTGCAGGTTTTGGTGCAGCACGCGGCGGACGCGGCGCAGGAGGTGGAATGATGGGCGGCATGGGCGGCGGCGGAATGTTTGGCGGCTCAGGCGGCGTTGTTTC
>JAFGEF010000077.1 GCA_016931715.1 Sedimentisphaerales bacterium | reverse complement strand
TTCCAACATCATATCCTAATAATAATCTTGCCATAGTAACTCTTATTCCTTACTTATAGTTGTATAAAACTCATTTGTTCAAAAGTTTCGGGATTATAACCTTTTATCAAAAGATACTCAAGAAGTATTTTAAAATACCTGATGCATGTAAATATGCTTTTATAACACAGGAATCAGCATAAAACATCACACTTTTGCAATTCTTATGACAGACTGCTTACTTCATTAGCGTTTTTAGGAAGGAAATCATCTGTTTTGAGTCAACTTGATTTTTTCGAGTTCTCTTTTGCCGGTCCCTGATAAATTGCATTACAATCTGTGTCAGAATTGCGCCTGGTCTTGGATAAGCTGCCACGATATAGTGGGGTCCGGGTTTTGATTCTCCCATTTCCTGCTCAAACTCAGCTCTAAGGTTATCAGGAGAAATCAGCGAATTGGCGTATTCGAATATAACCTTATCCATTGCTTTATATACTTCTTTGCTTTCTTTGGTCAAGCCATAATAGTCAAGAAGCTGTGCAAAAACATAATTGGAAGTAGTGTAAACGTCCTGTCCCTGCTCCGATTCGACCTTACCGCCATCTTCTGTCCGGCACATAGCCCAGCCCATTGCGGTGCGGTTATTGTCGTAAATCGTCTTGAGAATCTTTCTTGCTCTGTCGGCTGGTATAAAAGGCTCCTCTCCGATTGCGATAAGCGCCCAAATACCATCAAGCTGGTTTAGCCAAACATCGGTGTTCTCCTGACCTGTATTTTGGTCGTAACAGGTAAGGTAATACGCCAATTTCATACCTTTACTATTTTTCTTTTCTCTCCATAACTTTTCAAATTCAGCAGAGGCTTTTGAAAGCGATTCTTCGTATTCTTTCTTTGCTTCTTTATCTTTCATGATATCTGCCATTAAAGCCATCACCTTGCAGCATGCCATAAAACTGGTAGCATCATAGGCATCCACGCCAAAGAGAGTAAGATTATCGAAAGTATTTTTAACTTCACCGGGATTGCCCTCGGGAATTCCGTCTCCATCGTGGTCATGAGTCATCAAATGCTCAAAACCGAATTTAAGTGTTTCCCAGTTTTTCTTCAAAAATTCCGTATCGCCTGTGAACTTGATGTTTCTAAGCACTCTCGTTGTAAGTTTCGGGAAAAGATCGATCCAGTAGTTATCATTGTACCATGCGTAATCACTGACATTGCGAAGAGGATGCCCTTTCGGCATCGCGCCTACATCGTGAGAGACTGCACCTTTCACTTTGACTTCATCGTATATCTGAGTCAGTGACACTCCCTCGTACTGCTCTGGATAATCCTCGAAATGCTTTTTGGCTTCGAGTTTGTGCGCATGCCAATGATAATAACGCTTATTGGTATTTTCCCTGTTGATAGAGTTAATGAAACTCTGGCAAAGCTCTTTTTCTATGTCCGGGAAAAGTACAAGCAAAACCATCGAATACCAGTCCACGTCTGATGGGTCGATATAAGCATAGTCGAAACATTCAAGGAATCTGGCTATGTCATTGCCTTTGTTATCTTCAATCCAGATTGCCGCGTTTGACAGGGGAAAACTAAACTCGTTGAAAATCAAACGTGCCAATCTTGATGCACCGGCTTTGTCCGCCTTATAGGCAGGATTGCTTTTAATAATGTCAAATATCCTGCTCTGAACAGTTAATGTCTTATCGAGCCATTTGGAATAATTGTTTAATGCCAGTTTTGCCATGTCAACAGCCCTGGTTTTTTCGTTCTTAAAGCTATTAACGTATTTACGCTCGAAAGTTTTTCCGTCTATATATCTCTGCTGCGGGAAATCCAAACCAATAGCAACCGGAACTGTTACAGTCGCTTTCGGTTTTAGCGTGAATTTAAAGCTTATAGCAGCGCCATAATCCTGATTCACAAGCGGAGCTCTCTTGCGGTAAAAACTGCCGTCTTCGTTAACCAGCAAATCCTGTTTGAGGTAGTTCAGACAGAAATAAGGATTTGTATCAACTGAAACACCTTTTACATTCGACGTGGCGATAACCATCCTGTCGCTGCATTCCTTACTTGCCATTACAACACCCTTAATACCTGAAGATTCGAATTCTTCATGTATATGGCCTTTCACCGGAGCGGAGCATACATACACAGTATCCTGATCAGTTGGTTTCAATTCCTTTTCCTGGAGATTAACAAGAGATGGCCTTGGAATAACCAGGATAACTTCGACCGCTTTATTACCGGAATTTGTTACCTCATATTCCTCAACACCAAGAGGCATCAAAGCTTGTTGTCTTTCTGCAAATAACGGAGAGATTAGTCTTCGCGTTACGCTGATCTTTCCCATTTTAAGTACCATTTCCAGGGACGGCGTAGCGATGGAAATCGTGACGTTTTTCTCGTCGATAGGTTTATGATAGTAATTTCTCATGGCAGGAATGTCATCAGGACCTTCGACCTTCTCAGGGTCTCTTGCAGTGAGCATGACGGATTTGCCGTCAATGAAAATGAATGGTGCAGAAGCAAACTGAATTGCATTCTGGTTCATCAGGATAAGCCTTCCGGCATTATTCACCCTGTTGTACAAGCCTTCGGGTGACAAACCTATCGAGCAGGTCGGTGCTCCCTGTATGGCAATAGTATGCGGGAAACAAAGAGTTTTTGACATTCCCTGAAAATGAACCTTCATCCTGTTTTTGACATAAATATCGGAAATCTGTTTTCCCGAAATTGTAAAAACATCACTTATCTTTAAGCTATATTTTTTTGGCATTTTATATTATCCTTTCCTTCTGCAAACAAAAGAAAATCCAGAAGTTCTAAGCTTTCCTAACAAAAAGACAGACCTATCGGGCCGGCCTTGGCGGCTTTCAGTTTTTTCACTGGAGCTGCTTTCTGGCCTTCGAGTTTGACCGGAATCTTAGTGGAAGTTGACAGTTTTATCTTGCCGAAAAGCACGCCGGCCGAAATTCTGATGGAATCAGGCGTGCCGCTGAAGTTGCAAACCACCGCATCGGCATCATCGGTCGTACCCTGTATATAGGGATAGTTGGTAACTATAACGACCTTGTGTCCGGCGGCTTTGAGTTTGTGTGCAAGTAACTGGTTGTTGCCGGTCTTGACAATTCGGGCGTAATAGTTGGTCATAACTACCACGTCTGCCTGCTTTGCGAGTGTTAGGCACTCTTTAATTTCTTCGGCTGTAGCGGCGAAACCTGTATCGACAAGGATAAGGTCCTGTGCGTACTTGTACATCTCTTCACAGAACACATGTGTATGATTATATGTATCCTTGCCTACGAACTCGTACGGGATACGCTGCTCGACTACCATGATTTTTTTGTTCTTATTCAGGGGCAGCATCTTATTGTTATTGCGAACAATAATTTGAGCCTTTCTGGAAGTATCCCAGCAGAGATCGACTACCGACTTGCTAAAGTTATAATCTTGTGCCTTTTTCGGGTCATTCCTGCCGGCGGTCTTGAATAAGCCCTGGTCGTATTTCATGCGCAACAGGCGAGTTACCGCATCATTGAGACGCTCTTCAGCCAGTTCGCCTGTTTCCACTGCCCGTTTGATACCAAAGAAGCACTGTGCCCTCGATTCGTCATCTGCTTTGAGCAGGATGGTATCGCATCCGGCAGCGATAGCCATAGCACAAGCCTTGGGCAGCGGCCACTTCTTAAGAATTGCTGCCATGCCGATAGCATCTGAAACAATCACTCCATCGAAGCCAAGCTCGCCTTTTAGCAGGTCGGTCAGCAGTATCTTCGACAAAGTCGTTGGATAATTTTTATCATAAGAAGGGTAAACCGAATGGCCGGTCATAATTGCCATACAGCCGGCATCTATCGCGGATTTGAACGGCACTAAATCAACATCCTTCATTCTCTGCTTGCTAAGGTTCAGAATTTCAAGCACGTCGTGTGCATCTGTTCCTGAAGAGCCGCGGCCGGGATAATGCTTGCCTGTTGCGGCGATGTTGGCGTCCTGATAACCTTTAACGGTTGCGGCTACGTGAGCGGCGCAAACTTCCGGATCGTCACTGAATGACCTGACGCCGATTTCCGGATTCTTCGGGTTCGTGTTGCAGTCGCAAACCGGATGGTAAAACTGAGTTACGCCAATATTACTGCATATCTTCGCGAGAGTGTTGGCAACCTGGTACGTCAGTTTAAGGTCACCGATAGCTGCCATGCCCATGGGCGGTAAGAACTGCCGAATACCGCCGGATGTATAATCGTTCTTGAAGTCACCTTCCATATCAATTGTCATATGTAAAGGAATACCTGATGGCCGAGCCATTGCGATTTTCTGAAGCTGATTAAGTTTTTCTGTGTATTCGCCCGGTGTAATGCTGAGCCCGAAACTTCTGCCTGCGAAATATGTATGGGCAATGTCGAAATAATCTTTCGGTTTCTTGAAGGTCTTATCAACCTGAGAATTACCCCAGTACAGGTTCTTGCAGGTTTCCAATGCGTATGGCTCAAGACAAAGTCCGCCGCAATGAAGTTTAGTGATTTGCTCGACGCCGCTCGGCGTTAATAGTGTTCCTCGCCATGTAAAGGTTAAAAGCTGGCCGACCTTTTCCTCAAGGCTCATTTTTGCTAATATTTTACTTACAAACGCATCTCTTGCTTTTGTGTTTGTTTTTATTTTTGACATTTTTATCTCCTGTGTAATTGTTGTTTATGATTCCCATTTACCTTTATTATCAGGTCCCACCCAGAATTCACGTTCACATTTCCAGCCTTTATCTTTGATAGTCATCGGCTTTGTTTTCCAGCCGTCTTCGATACGTTTGGTCAGATAGTCGAAACCTCTGTTCCATGTCAGTCCATCCGGCACAGTTACGTTCATACTGCCTGCGGCATTGGCATATCTCAAACAGGTTTCCAGTGACATACTCCTTATAAAAGCGGACAGGAATCCGGCTATTGCGGAATCACCCGAGCCGAGGGCACCGACAAATTTATCTTCTTCATAGACCGGGAACCATAGTTCACGATTCGCCCAGTTATCAATATCCGCACAACCTGCGGCACCAAATTCCCTGAGCCTGTCCTTGCCGGCGGTTCGTACATAAAGACCGCGCACGCCGCATTTGACCATAGCCACGCCCGTACCCATGTCTATCATTTCTTTGGCAAGGGTGGATATGTTTTCTACGGACATGAGGTCAAGAACGCACTGCTTGTCTTTGAGTTTGGACTTCTTATCCAGAAATTCTTCCTTGTGCAGGAAAAAGAACATCTCTTCGGCGCTGGGAACCATGATATCAGTAAGCGGCACCCAGTTCTTGAGAATGGCTTTCCAGTCTGCCTGTCCTGCTTCGCTGTTGACATCCGGAATGGACAGGTCCAGTACCGTGGTGCTTTTCAGTTCTTTGGTCTTTTTGAGAATCTTAGTCAGTTCCGCACCGGTGCCGCTGTAAAGTTTCTTCATCCATGGCGGATAACCGAAAAGCATCAGCTTGGAACGCTCGATAAGCTTGAAATTCATATCATCATAGTAGAATGTATCATTTGCTCCACAGTGATGCAGATAGAAACGGTCAATGCCGGGAATGCAAATAGCGATGGTGTAGGATGTAGATTCACCCTCTACGACCTTAAGACCTTCAAAGTGACCTTCGTGCTCTTCATACCATGCCAGTATCTGCTTGCCGAAATCATCATCGCCGATTTTTCCTATTAGTTCAGTTTTGACGCCGAGCCTTCTGATTGATACGCCGGCATTTGTGACAGGACCGCCTCCTACAACGACACATTTTCCCATATTAATCATTTTGCCTGGAACAAGAACATCTGTCATCTTGTCCACTTTACCATCGATTGTAAAAGCCGGTATCAAGTCAAGACAAGTATGTCCGGCTGCTACAATTTCAATATCTTTTTTCTTCATTCAATAATCCTAAAATAAAATGTTAAAACTTTTGTATAATATCCGGATTTCAACTTTGATCCGGTTTTTCAATCTTTTATTAAATCATTATTGCCTTAATTTGACAACAGCATCGAAAGCAGTTTTTGGCCTGCACTGGCGGTCGAATAATAGAGGATAATCCTTCCTGCCTCTTATGGGCATGTAGCTTCGCCATGACTGGCCGTCCTGTACACCCCAGAATGTCACGCGGCGCATGTTATATTTGAGGAACATCGAAAATAATTCAACGTACCGGTCGGCAAGTCGTTTTTGAACCACCTCCGGCATTCCGTCCGGATAGGGACTCATTCTTTTTTGCTCTTCGGGCGGCAGTGATGAAAGGTCTCTCAAATTGTGATAGTCGTCAGCGAAAGGAAGTACGCATACATCCAACTCGGTAATCATCAGTTTAATGCCCAGAGTAGAAAGTGACTTGAACTGTGTCTCAAGCTGCTCGTGGGTTGGAACATCGAGAGCCCAGTGTCCCTGTATGCCGAGGCCATCGACTTTGACTCCGTTCGATTGAAGGTATCTGATTAAGCTTATAACACCCACGCATTGCGGAACTTTCCACATATTGTATTCATTGTAATAGAGTTCCGCGCTCGGGTCAGCCTCCCGTGCGAATTCATAAGCCTTGACCAAATAATCCTGGCCGATAATGTCGAACCATTTGCTTCTCCTGTACTGGCCGTCCGGAATAATCGCTTCATTGACAACATCCCATGCGAATATTTTGCCTTTATAACGTCCCATCACAGTGAAGATATGCTCTTTCATTCTATCAAGCAGGGCGTTGCGGCTAAGCGGCTTACCATTGTTGTCCTCGAAAACCCACTTTGGTGTCTGATTGTGCCAGACAAGATTGTGACCAACTACCTGCATATTATTTTTTTGGGCAAGAGATACAAGAAGGTCTGCCGGCTCGAAATTATATTTATCCGGTTCAGGATGAATAACTTCCCATTTCATGATGTTTTCCGGCGTTATCGTGTTGAAATGTTTTTCGACAAGAGCGATAGAGTCGGGCTCTTTTCCGGTAAGCTGATCAATGCTCAAGGCCGCACCTATAACAAAATCGTTCCTAAAAACATTTTTCAGTGCAGGTATAGTGTTCTGCGTTTCCATAGTATTTCCTTATTGTTTTTTTACAGCTTTTCAACTGCGAAAAAACAAGCTTTCAGACAGAGGTCTCCTCTTCCAATTTATGGTTTTTCTTCTTGTTTGCGACGAGCGAGCAAATCAGTTTCAATTTCCAGCATTTTCTTGGTGCTCAAAGGATATGCGATCATCACAGCAACACCGAGCAAGACAAAAATCGCAGGATAAATACTGTTCAGCATAAGAATACCATGTACTGCTTCTGCCGATTGTGTTGCCGGCGCTGGAATTTCTACTCCATCTACTACTGTCTTTCCAATATAACCATACACATCAAGAATCCAGCCTATCGCGGCTGCACCAAGCGCCAGACCAAATTTCAGGAAAAACAGCGAAGCAGCCATCATCAGCGCTGTGGAACGTCTGCCTGTTTTCCATTCATTATAATCAGCACAGTCTGTGAACATAGCCCACTGCATAGCAGAAACCGGTCCTAATGCAAAACACCTGATGAAATTGACAATAAAAATAAGGTTAAGGTTTTCTGGTTTCAAATAATAATAGAGTGCAGTTGTTATACCGCCTATAGCTAAAAAGCCCCAATAAGTAAATGCCTTGCCAAAAATCCTGCTGATATACTTGGTTGCAATTACTCCAATAATTGTAAGGATAGCTCCGGATATCAAATAAGTTCTTAATAGCCCATCTGATGACCAGCCGCCTTCGGGCTTAAAGATATAAAATAAAGATACATCTCCGGCGTTAACATAATACTTGAAATAATATGTTCTGGCACTGCTTTGTATAGCGACGAAAATTAACTGGAAGAAAGTTGCGAAGCCAATCATCAGCCAGGGAACATTTCTTATCAAATCTACCAGGTCCTGCCTCATGGGATTTCTTTGTCCCTTGGGCGGGTGGACACGTTCTTTTGCAGTAAAGAAAGTTATATAAAGTAAAACAATAGCTATGACAGAAAGAATTGTCATTGTTATTTGGAATCCTTTTGCTGTCGCCTTACCATCAACATCGCCCCCAAGTATTCCGGGAAGCAAAGTCACAGCGGTCATTACTATCAATTGCCCGATAAAGACACCAACGAATCGATATGAAGAAAGCACAGTTCGGTCTGCCGTATTTGATGTCATTACACCCATAAGTGAGCAATAGGGCACATTAACAAGAGTATAAAGCATCATAACAGCGTTATAGGTTATAAAAGCATACAGAACCTTGTAACCGTATGAAAAATGAGGAGTTGTAAATGTCAAAATACCCATTATTCCAAAAGGTATTGCGCCAAATAACAGATAAGGCCTGTATTTTCCCCACCTGGTTTCGGTTCTATCGGCAACCATGCCCATAATCGGGTCATTAACCGCATCGAAGATTTTACTGACTAAGAACATCCATATCAATGTGCTGGCTTTTAATCCGAATATATCTGTGTAGAAAATCGGCATGAATGTCATGAATGTTTGGAAAAAAAGATTCGAGGCCAAGTCGCCACAGGCAAAACCTACTTTTTCCCCAATTGATATCTTTTTCTGTAATTCGGATTCCATAATTCACTCCTTTTATTTCTGAACTATCTGGCATTAACAACAGGTTTTTACGGCTGCAAGAAGAAACCTGTACAGAATTTGCCGCTTATAATAACGAAGGCTTTATGATTTGGCAATCTATTTTTCCCGAGAAAAGTCCGAATTATTATTCTTCATTCTGTATCATAGAGGCTTATTTTGTTCCGCGAGAAACTGATTTTTGTGATTTATTTTGTAAAAAAGTTTTGTCTTTGGGAAAACTTTGATGTAAAATAGGTTTTTTCGGGGTGTAGCTCAGTTTGGCTAGAGCGCTTGCATGGGGTGCAAGAGGTCGCACGTTCAAGTCGTGTCACCCCGATTTTTCTTACCCTTTAATTAAAATGATTGTGAGATTTTTTCTTATATAATCCTGAATTATTGGCATAAATCCTGAATTTGTTCGGGACTCAGTTCAAATTGAGGAGTAAACTTTTCACTGTGCATATAGGTCATCAAGCTGTGCCTGAGTTGACGAGCGGTAATCCTGTTTTCCAAATCAGATTGAATATCAATGGCACAAATCAATAATTTCCCCTTGCCGACAGATGCCTCCAGAATCAGTCCGAGTCGGCGGCAATCATTCCAGTCGTCAATCGGCTGCACGAGGGCGGTCATCTTAGCAGGCAGCTTATCCATAATAAGGGGAGTGGAATGATCGAGCAGGTCCTGCCACTGCCAGTTACTGTGGAAATCTGTTGGGAAAAATGTCAGGGCTGGATGCTCCGGCCTGCATAATATCCCCAAAGTGTGTATAGTATTAGTTGGGAAAGTTATCCTGTTCCAGAAAATCGGTGCGAATGAGCCGACTGTTTGCGCTCTTTGTCCTGCCTGTCCTCTTTGGCCTCTTAGTACTCTTTGAGGTTGTCTGTTGTATATAAGCAAAACTCGCCTGCCGTCCTGAAGCTGTTTTAAAGCCTCATTAATGTCTTGTGTTGCCACGACATTTTGCGATTCTTCAGTATTTACTTTTGCCGGATATACCCAGATTTCCCAGTCGTTGGCATAGTCTGTTCCCTTAATTCTTACTTCGAGATTGAGTTTCGCTGCTTCAGTAATAGTATTGAGCGGAATATTTATATCTCCAACACGCGTTAGACCTTCAGTTGGAATGGTTTCGACTGGTATCTGTCCGGATGCAAAGGAATCCGCAGAAAGGGGACTATTTTTGCTCAATACCCATTCGATAGTAACGTTTTTAAGATTTTCCGCGCCATAGTTTGCTATTTCAATAATCGCGTTAAAGGATTCATCGGAAGTGAACACAAGTTTTTTCATTCTTGCCAGAGGCACTGCCTGATTGCAAAATCTTCGATATTGTTCCGGTGTAATATAGCCTTTGTTTTTCCATAGTGCGTTAAGAATACCAACGGGAGCTGTGCCCTGACCGGGAAAATCATGAAGAGAAAGCTGTTGAAAGCCTGCAAATCCCGGTGTTCGCAAGGCTGTTTCTATTTCCTGTTTGTAAATTAAAGCCTGAAATTTGCCTGAAGCCATAAGAAAATCATGTGCAAGCTCTCCCATGCCCGCCTTATTGAGCTTGTCGCGGAAAATAGCCATATTTTTAGCCTTTAGAACTCCGGTATATTGATTTTCCTCAGAAACGTCAGGATAAACGCACCATTGGCCTATTTCATGACCGACAACAGGGCCTGGTCTAACATTCACAATATCTCTATAATCTCCAAAAGTTTGAGGAGACCGGTTCAGTCCTAATTGATTATAGTTGTGAAGCCGGACTATACTTTCAATTGAATATTGATTTTCCTTTATTTGAGGCCAGCCGGCGCCTGCGACATAGAGCCTTCGGTTGTCTTTAATTTTAAGAGACTCAAGAAGAGTACCGAGAAACTTCTCTCGATTGCGGCCGCTCGGCTCATTACTTGGTGAGAAAAAGCAGAATGACGGATGGCTGCCATAATTTTCTATCATACTATCGACTTCTTTATATATCCACTCATCGAGAGGAGTACCATCGCCAAAAGCAGCCCAGCATGAACCTTCCGGCTGCAGGTAAAAACCTGTTTCGTCAGCCGCTATGAATGCCGCTTCCGGCGGGCACCAGGAATGAAAACGGAAGTGATTGAGTCCGTAAGATTTTGCAATACCAATGATGCGTTTCCACTCGGATACCTCAGTTGGCGGATAACCATGCTCCGGGAAAATACAGCACTCAAGTGTCCCGCGAAGAAATATTTTCTTGTTATTAATTGTAAATTGTTTATCCCTGATACCGATTTCCCGCATTCCAAAAGTTACAGTCTGCTCATTTTCCAGTCCTTCACCTGTCAGTTTTATTTCCAGTTGATATAACGCCGGAGAGAATTCATCCCAAAGCAGGCAATCCTGCCCCATTGGATGATTGAATGTTATTTGTTCGCCCTGCTCAGACCAGCTTACAGGGACAGTTTGTGTATCTGTGATGTGTTTAATAGAGCTGTTTTTACCAACTGCCCTGATTGTGATTTGGCCTGAGCCGGCCTTTCCTGTATTATTGCCAAGCTTCAATTCAACTTTGATTTGCTTTTTACTAATATCAGGAAATATCTGGACATTATCCAGCCAGACTTCCGGAGTTGCAGATAATGCGATTTTTCCTGTAATGCCATTCCAATTGGATTGGGTTTGGTCGGAAACACTATGGGCATCCATACCTACGGGGACAACCATGTTGTTGTCCACCCTGATTGATATAAGATGTTCCCTGCCCGCTTTGCACATATCAGTCAAGTCGAATTCATGAGGTGTTCCCAGGGTCTCGCGCATTCCTGCCTTTTGATTATCTACCCAGACTGTAGTTTGCCAGTGGGGACGTTCAAGAAATAGAACAATCCGTTTGCCAGTCCAGTCATCTGGAATTTTTATTTGTTTTTGATACCATGCCGCACCGACATAATAACGGTCAGGTGTAAGCCAGAACGGACATTTGAAATCTTCTGATTTGATATATTCTGCAAATCGCGGATCATTCAAAAGCTGCGTTCCAATACCTGTTGTCCATTTTGTTTTTGCGGAAGGTTTTTCACCGTAACCCTGTTCCTGTAATGAGCCGGGCAATTTAATCTTGTCTTGCAGTTGTTTTGAATACCATTGTTCTGTGATTCCTTTATCTTCGGGATCTAATTGAAATGCCCAGTTCCCCGATAAATTTATTGTTTTTTCTTCCTGAACATTATCACTGATAGTACTGAATGTTATTCGATACATCGGGATAGCGGTTATGCTGCTGATTTGGGCGTATGCCTGTTTAACTGAAAAATCAGGACGAAATTTATCTTCGATAAAACATTGTGTTTGTTTAGTCAAAGGTGTCAGCTCGAACGAGATTGTTTTACCAAGTACCTGTTTTCCCCAGTTAAGCAGACTCGGACGGTAGTCCTGGCCGATATAATACCAGTCTCCAATAAGATGGTCACCAAGCTTGGCCGCCATGTAATCACAAACATGAGCTACATCAAGATAAACGTCATATACACCATCGAGAGCATCAGATGGAACAGTAATTTCATATTTCGGATTATTGCCTGTTGTTGTTTGCTTCAATTCGACTGCAACATCTTTTTTATCCACCGACCAGTCGAACCTTCTGAAAATTCCTTCTGCTTTACCATTTAGCGTTTTACCTGTCATTTGAATATTATCAGCCGCCGGATAAATCCAGACTGAACCATTCGCTTTTCCGGTACTGAGGATATCGAGGTCGCCTCTGTTCGCAATAGTATCAGCGCCGTCTGTGACAACTAATCTGGTTTGTCCCCAAAGTTCGTGACGGGCTGCATGAAGCGCCTGCTCGCGAGGCAGAATGCAGATTTGAAACTCTTTGCCTGATTTTGGATGCACAGTAATGATACTTTTGATACCGGGATTAGTGACAAGAATCGAGATTCTATTTGAATCTTTATTGACACTATCGCCTGCCTTTATGTCAGATATTGTACTGCTTTTGAATACAAATTCCGATGGTATTCCTTCATGCGCGAAAAAGAAATATGTATCGATTTCTTTGCTGGTAAAATGGGCGAATGTTTGAGCCGTTGCATACTCTAATATCGCTCCATTCATATTGAGATTAACCGGCCAGATACCGAATGTGTTTTTGGGAATTGTTACCGGTTTTGAAGGAATAGTCACAGAATCGTTTTTCAATTTGACTTGAACCTGAATATTATCGAGGTCCTTATTTTCAACATAACGCTGATAATTATTGAAAAACAAATAACCTGAATCGTTATCAGTTCTAACCATGCATCGGAAGGTGTCTGCATCCATGACGCTTGAAGGACGTTTTGACGGCATCGCGGGTATCATGGGAGCAAGATCGTAACCAAAATCCTGAAGAAAATAATGCGCCAACTTAAGAACATGATATTTTTTCGGCATCTGGCCAAACTCGTCAATTGCGCCCTGATAATCATAACTAACTACTGGAAATCCGCCGGTTGCGCCAAGAGGAGTCAGCTTGCCTTCAGGATTCGAGCCGCCGTGATACATATAATAACCGAGGCAGTTAGCGCCTCCAGCCAGTTTTACCAGCATCAAAGCGCCTGCGTCACGTTCATCGATTACAGGTCTGCGGCGATTAGTCCATTGCATTCCTAATCCAAGTTCCGCCATCAACAAAGGATAGTTCGATGTGTTATAAGTTCGTACCCCGTGAGCCTCCAATACAGGGAGAACATCTTCACCTACGCCGGTATTAATAGGAATGCCCAGCATAAAAAGGAATTGTTCATTCGGTCGATTACGATTAGTTCCGGCTGACCAGAAATCATCAGGGTATCCGGCCTGTACGGGAAGAACTTCATTTTCAGGAATTCGCACATTGTTCCAGCCGGTAACGGTATAAAATGGGACATCGAATCCCGCTTCACGTGCAATTTTTTTTAATTCGAGTATATATTCCGGGCCGTTACACTCGTTCTCAAGCTGAATACCGATAATCGGTCCGCCGTCCTTATAGAGCATACCCTTAACTTCATCATAATATCGCTGATAGAGAATACGAACATACTTTAAATATCCCGGATCATTGCTTCGGGTTCTTATTCCCTTTGTTCTGATCCAGTCTGGAAAACCTCCATTGCGGCATTCACCATTACACCATGGGCCAATCCGAAGCCAGACGTACATATCGTTTTCTTTACATATTTCAACAAAACGTTTTAAATTCCGCCGGCCTGTAAAATCAAATTCTCCTTCGATTTCTTCATGATGAATCCAGAAGCAGTAAGTAGCGACAATATCAATACCTCCGGCTTTCATCTTTTTTATTTCATCGTCCCAAAGAGAATCATCGTATCGAGCATAATGCATTTCTCCCATTACCGGCAGCCACGGTTTATCTGCTTTTATAAAGTGGTAATTATTCGATGTAATTGCTGCACCATCGGGATTGGTTGTTGTCCCCATGTTAAAATTACCAGGTAATATTTCTTTTGCAGCTGAGGAAGAATCAATCTGGTAAGTTTCACCATATGTAATTGCCGTGAAAAGTAAAATTGAAATCAAATAAAAAAACATATGCTTCAAAGCTTTCATAAACTCTCCTTATTAATCAAAAAGAACTTTTTTAAAACCTGTGTCGTTAGGCGAACTACCAGAATATAACATAAAAAACCGCAATTGCGACGATTACGAAACCGCCTGTGATTTTAACTTCCGGTCTTGTTTTAACATCGATGTCCTCACGAACAGGCAATACTCTTGGTTTTTCCAGCGGGCAGATGAATGTCATTAATCCCATCAACATAATTAAAATCTGAAATGTTGACGCAACCGCAATCAGATAATGCAAGCCAGGCGCAAACGTCTGGAACACATAATAGATAACCGGTCCTAAAATAAGTGCTAATACACCAGCTATTGGTGGCGCTGTTGGAACCATTATTCCGAATGCAAACGCCGCAACGACTCCAGGCCATATATAGCCCTGGAATTGCTGGATATATTGAAAGACTCCTCCGTATTTCGGATCATCCAGCATAGGTGCGAGTAAACAGCCAATTACAAGAAAAATGAGCGTCATAATGCGTCCAAGAAGCAGAATACGTTTTTGTGACGCATTTTTATCAAAGATTCGGTTATAAATATCTATAGTAAAAATAGTTGAAGCAGAATTCAGCATAGATGCTAAAGAGCTAATCACCGCGCCTGCAATTGCGGCAAACATAAAACCTCTTAATCCCGACGGTATAAGATTGCTGATCAACATGGGAAAGGCTTCGTCTGTTTTAGTCATTTGGTCGCCATAGAGTTGATATGACATAATTCCAGGCAGAACTATAGCGAACGGAACTAATATCCATAGTGCGCCCGCGAAAATAACTCCAAGCTGTCCGTCACGTAATGTTTTTGCCGCAAGGTTGCGCTGGACAATAAATTGATTTAATCCGCAGTAGTACAGGATTACAATCCACATTCCCGAAAACACACTTGTCCATGGAAGGTCCGGATGGTTAGCTGGAAGCACCATATGTAATTTATCTGCATTTGCAGTGGAAAATTGTTCCCATCCGCCGCAGGCTTTCAAGCCAAGGAAAAATGTTATTATTCCTCCTGCCAGCAGAGCAAGTCCCTGGAATAAATCCGCCCAGGCTACTGCTTTAAGTCCACCCCAGACTGTATATGTCGCGGCTATTAATGCTATAAGCCAGACTCCATGAGTCAATTTTAAACCAAAAATTGTTCTAAGTGTAATTCCGCCGGAATATAGAACGGCTGCAAGAAGGACTGCCACATAAATAACAACAGTCATTAAAGCCATAATCGCTCTTGCTATCGAATTATACCGATATTCAAGGTATTCGGGCATCGTATAAATACCTGCTTTGAGAAAGAGCGGCAGGACAGTAAAAGCAATAATGACTATACCGATACTTCCAACAAGCTGCCAGTTGCTTACGGCTAAACCTACGCCTCCCGCACCCTGACCGGCCATACCGACGAATTGTTCTGTTGAAATATTTGCGGCTATAATTGAAATTCCAATCAGCCACCATTGAAGACCTCGTCCGGCTAAAAAGTAATCTTCGCTGTTAGTTTCTTTTCTGCTCTTAAAGAGACTTATACTGATTACTACCGCAAAAAAAGCAATGAATAAAATAATATCGAAAGCATTCAAATCCATTTTTTATTCCTTAACATAGTGATGGAGATTTATAAATCACGCGAATCTTCTATCGCTTTGAACATTGCTAACAGGTTCTTTGTAGGTACATTGCTTTGTACGTTATGTATGCTGTTAAAGACAAAGCCGCCGTTTGGGCTGAATATTTTGATTCGTTCTCTTACTTCGTTATAAACCTCTTCCGGGGTTCCGAAAGGAAGTGTTTTTTGTGTATCGACACCTCCGCCCCAAAACACAAGCTGGTCACCGAACTCATTTTTAAGCCGTTGCGGGTCCATTTCCGCCGCAGAGCATTGGACAGGATTGAGCACATCAAAACCTGCTTCAATTATATCAGGAAGTAATTTGTAAATGGAACCGCAGCAATGCATAAATACTTTCCAGCTCGTAAGTTCATGGATTTTATCATTGATTGCTTTCTGGAATGGCTTATATAAATCACGATAAGCCTGAGGTGATATGAAAGGTCCCCGCTGAGTGCCGAAATCAGTTCCGCTGACAAACACGACCTGAACCTTGTTGCCTAGCGCTTTAGCAAGAAGCTCGATATTTTTTAAACCTGTCTCACACTGTTTTTCGAAGACTTTATAAACATAATCACGGCGAAGGGCGGTTGATATATACCATTCTTCTACGTCACGTATTCCTTTTGGATTTTTCATCCAGGGTGCAGGTACCATTGCAATATCACCGAAAGCTACACCGGGAATTGTCAAATAAATACCATAATCTGTATTATAATAATATTCATCCACTTGCTTTTTGAAATAAGCAATATCATCATCAGACAAAATTCCAAATTCCTCACAATTGTCCATGGGATTCAAATTTTCTTCGATGACAGGCTTTTGGCTGCGAATAGAATCGAAAAAATACCCTGTTTTTGGCATTTTTGCACATGGCTCCACTGATGTGTCACCTTCAGGGTACAAAAATATATCGCCATCTTCGGAAACAGTATAGTTGAATTGAGCAGGCACAAGTACTTCAGTACCATCGGCAGGCATAATAAACGGCTTGAAATCTTCGTATCTGAGTCCGAACATATCAGTGGGGGTATTAACACCTACTACGTCTAAACTCAAAATTTTTCTAAGTTCCTCATCAATCTCTCCGAGCATTTGGCAAGGTTCAGTAACTTTAACTTTCCATTTTTTATCGCCTGTAAGTGCCTGACGAAGCTTGTTTACGGCACATACGCCTATTCCCGTTTGTCCTCCGGCTCCAAAATCAACACATAAGCAATCAGCGGGCTGATGATTGAGAACTGCATTTAATCTTTCACGTGGTGTCATTTCATTAAATCCTTATAAAAATTATCTTACACAAAGAAATAATAATAATGAACCAATCATATATATTTCGTCAACAAAAATAAGCTGAAAAATTTATAAATTATTCAACATTAATGATTACTTATGTTATGATTTTGCTATTTAAATGAGTATATTCATAATATAATTGTAAAAATATTTCATAATTCAGCAGAAAGTAGAGGTGCTTTTATGAACAACAGGGCATATGGAATCACGAATTTGTTAACATCAGCAGTAATAGCAATAATCTTTTTCGTTCCAATTTCGGGCGAACCGGTTCAGGCGGCAGCAGCATCGGATATTGAAGCCGGTTTTATATCACCGCCTGATTCCGCCAAACCGCGTGTCTGGTGGCACTGGACCGGCGGAAACGTTACTAAGGAAGGCATCACTAAGGACCTGGAATGGATGAAACGAGTCGGTATCGGCGGTGCGCAGGCAGCCGATATCGGCATGGGTGGCGGACAGACCATCGAAAATCCTATCTCTTTCTTCACGCCTGAGTGGTTCGATGCCATTAAACACGCAGCTTCGGAATCCGATCGACTTGGTCTTGAAATGGGTATATTCAGTTCCTCCGGCTGGAGTTTGACCGGAGGTCCATGGGTAAAACCGGAACAGGCGATGAAGAAGCTGGTCTGGAGCACAACAGAAATACAGGGTCCGACGAATTTCACTGATAAACTCCAGCAGCCCCCATCAGGCAGCGGAATGCTAAGCAGTTTACGTGGAACTCCCGCTCCTGCCGCTCCTGCCGGTCGTGGTATGGGACGAGGAGGCCCCGGCGGTAATGAACCACCTTTCTATCGTGACAGCGCAGTAATTGCTTTCCGAACTCCGTCAGATGAGACTTTAATGCAGGAACTTAATCCAACCGTAACAAGCAGCGGCGGCCAAATTAATGCCGCAGCTCTGATGGATGATTCTTTTAGTACCGGCGTAAGAATTTCAGCCGGTGCAGACGGCGCTGCCTGGGTGCAATACGAGTTTTCACAGCCGATCACAGCCAGAGCGGTAACGCTCATCGGCTCCGGTTCAGTTCCCTTCGGCTCAATTGAAGTCAGCGATGATGGAACGAACTTCAGGCCAATCGCAGGAATACCCGGCGCTGTGCAATATCGTCCCGGCGGGCTTAAGACTTACGCTTTTCCAGAGACAACCGCACGTTTCTTCCGAGTAAGTTTTACAGGTAACGGACCAAGCTCCAGTACTTCTATTCCACAGAGCAAGCCTGTAAAGGGTAATTCCTACTCAATAAACGAGTTTATAGTACACACCGGCGCTCGAGTTGATCGCTGGGAAGATAAAGCCGGCATGAATTTGTTCTTCCAATATGATATAGCCGCAACACCACCTGTACCTAATGAATCTGCCATTAAGCCCACTGAAGTTATAGACTTGACCTCAAAACTGGACAAAGACGGGAATCTCAACTGGGATGTTCCGCAGGGCAAATGGACTATCCTTCGTATAGGCTATGCGCTTACCGGCGCCCAGGTTCGAGCAGGAACGGCTGGAGGAGCGGGCCCTGAAGTAGATAAACTCAACGCCAAACATGTCGAGGCTTACTTTCATGGGTACGTTGATCCAATTAAGGAGCGCCTTGGCGGTCTATTAGGCAAGAGCCTTTTAAGTATGGTTATGGATAGTTTTGAAGCCGGCATGCAAAACTGGACAGACGATATGATCGAGCAATTCACGAAACGCCGTGGATATAATCCCTTACCTTATCTGCCTGTATTGACCGGTCGAGTTGTCGGCAGCGCCGACATAAGCGATCGCTTTCTGTGGGATTTTCGCCGGACTATAGTTGATCTGCTCGCTGAAGCTCATTACGGAACCATGAGCAGGCTGCTTAATCAATACGGTATGATTTTGTATAGTGAAGCGCCGGGCGTTTCGATGGAAATCGTCGAAGATACACTGCTTACAAAAGGTTTGGTTGATATTCCTATGGGCGAGTTCTGGCTTGGCAGAATGCATCCTGCGCCGGAGTACTATGTGGATGTTCGTATGGCTGCTTCGGCGGCACATATATACGGCAAGCAGTTTGTTGCGACCGAATCCTTCACCGGCGGGGGGTATGATTCGCCGGTTATATATAAGAACCTGGCAGATTACTGGTTCGCCCAGGGTGTCAATCGCATGGTGTTCCATTCGTCAAGTCATCAGCCGCTGGATACAAAACCCGGGAACACGATGGTTGGTACACATTTCAACCGCAATATTACCTGGGCTGAGCAGTCGAAAGCGTTTCTTGATTACATGTCGCGCGTACAATTCATGCTGTCACAGGGTTTGTTTGTTGCGGATTTTGCTTACCTGCTGAACGAGGGCGCACCGTCGAGTCAGCCTTTCTGGGGCGCCGGTCTTCAGCCGCAGCCGCCGGAAGGATATGATTATGACACAATCAACGCTGATGTGCTGCTCAATAGAGTCAGCGTCAGTGATGATGGACGGATGGTTCTGCCTGATGGTATGAGCTATCGCATACTTGTACTGCCTCAGATTGACAGAATTCGTCCGGAACTGCTGAAGAAGATACGCGAACTCGTTCTCGGCGGCGTAACACTTATTGGTCCCAAGCCCAGGCTTTCACCAAGTCTGCAGGGAGGACAGCAGGAAGCGGATTTACAGGTACAGTCACTGGCAAACGAAATATGGGGTGACCTTGACGGCGAGCAGCGCAATCGTCACTACTTTGGAAAGGGATTGGTTACATGGGGACTGCCGCCCGAACAAGTTTTAGGCCTTGTTACTCCACAGATGGTTAATCCAATTACAGGCGATTTATTTGACCCAAGTCTCAGGTCTGCGGTTTATATTCCCAAAGATGCGGAGTTTGCCGGTCCGCTCGATTCCGACATAGTCTGGATTCACCGCCGTACTAATGATGCAGACTATTATTTTGTCGCCAATCGCACTGATCGACCGATGGATGTTCAGGCTCGCTTCCGCGTTGCCGGTAAGGAAGCTGAACTGTGGTATCCGGATACAGGAAAAATCGAACCTGCGGAATTCAATATCTCGAACAATCTTACTGCTGTACCGATGCATTTATCAGAACGACAGTCAGTATTTGTAGTTTTTCGCAAGCCGACTTCAGATGTTTCCCGCAAACTGCCGGAAAAAATAAAAACGATTATTGCAGCAATAGATGGTACATGGGATATCAGCTTTCCGCCAAACCTCGGCGCTCCGGAAAAAATCCAGTTGGCAAAGCTTCAATCATGGACAGAACATTCCGATTCAGGAGTAAAGTATTTTTCTGGTACTGCCGCCTACACAAAGACAATACAAGTTCAGCAAAGCTGGCTTGTCCCACAGGCAAAAATTATACTGGAACTTGGTACAGTAAAAGATATTGCTGAAGTGTCGGTTAATGGCAAACAAATTGGTACGTTATGGACACCACCTTTTAAATTGGATATTACAGATACTTTGAAACAAGGTGAAAATAAACTGGAAATCAAGGTTACCAATCAATGGACAAATCGTATAACCGGTGACGGAATTGTTCCACAGGAAGAAAGAGTCCTCAATAGAGGAGGCGGTTCTCGACGCGGTGGGTTGGGCGGTTTCGGTGGTGGTTTTGGCGGAAGAGGCGGTTCAAGTTTAGCTGAATCCGGTTTAATCGGGCCGGTTACTATAGTGTCTGTTACCAATAAGCCATAAGTTATATATTTAAGTGTAAAGATATATACAAGGAACGATTTAAATGATACAGAAGATTAAAAGACGCTGCTTTCTGCAAAGTCTTGTTGCAGGAGCAGCAGCATTTTCATTGCCTGTTCGACTCAGGGCGGCTATGAGCCGGAATAATGATTCCAGACCTAATATCATATTTATTATGGCTGATGATTTGGGTTATGAAAATCTTGGCTGCTATGGGGCGAATAAAATTCAGACACCAAATATCGACCGGATTGCAGGCGAAGGAATACGTTTTACCAACTGTTATTCCGGCTCGACAATTTGTGCTCCTTCACGCAGCGTCCTAATGACTGGCCAGCACACGGGACACACACGAGTCCGCGGCAATATGTGTACCGTAGGAGGTACTCTTGGCTACAAGGGCAATCGCCAGGTACGACGGGCATGCTTAACAGATGAAGATATAACCACAGGTCATGTACTTCAAAAAGCAGGTTACAAAACTTGTCTTGTCGGAAAGTGGCATTTGGGCGCATACGATCCGAAGGCCGGACCAATGGATCGCGGCTTTGATGAATTTTATGGCTGGACTATTAACGAAGCCGCAACTGAAGGATATTACCCATCGAAAAGATTTCGCAATCGCCAGTTATATGATGTTAAAGAAAATCAGAGCGGACAGCAGGGCAGGTACAGCACCGATATATGCACAGATGAAGCTGTCGATTTTGTAAAAAACAACAAGGATAAGTCTTTTTTCCTGTACTTGTCCTATAACAATCCTCACAGTCCTTTTCTGGTTCCTGATGAGGGACCATATAAAGATAAAGACTGGTCTGGGCCGTGCAAGATTTTCGCAGGTATGATTCATCGACTGGATCAATGTATAGGCAGATTCATGCAAACGCTTAAGGAACAGCAGATTGATGAAAAAACTATCGTTTTTTTCTGTTCTGATAATGGGCCGCGTTCTGAACCAACACAGGAACAAACGCAGGTTGCCGAGTTTTTTGACTCGAACGGTCCTCTTCGCGGTTATAAGCGTGATTTATATGAAGGTGGTATTCGTGTGCCTATGATGGTTCGCTGGCCGGGCAAGATTTCTGCTGGTATAACAAGTGATTTTCCGTGGTACTTTGCAGATGTGTTACCGACAGCGGCTGAATTTGCCGGAATCACGCCGCATGATAATATTGATGGCAAGAGTATCGTACCGGTACTTCTGGGAAAGCAGAAAGATTTAGGCGACAGATTTCTTTATTGGGAGTGTTTCGAGAACGGCTTTCAGCAGGCTGTACGCTGGAAAAACTGGAAAGCCGTCAGGCTCAAAAAAGGTGAACCTTTAGTATTATTCGATCTGTCTAAAGACCTGTCTGAAGAGCATGATATTGCATCGGAAAATCACGAAATAATTGCGCAAATAGAAGAGTATCTCAAGACGGCACGTACAGAGTCTCTGAATTGGCCGCTCTAAACTTTTTTAAATCAGAACAAGAAAGGTATTGACTATGAAATATATTAAGTTCTTCCTGGCTGTTACAGTATTATTATCTTTATGTTTGCTTTCATATGCAGCCGAGCAAATCAGCAGCAAACCGGCTAAACGATATGTAATTACCGATTATGGTGCGGTCACTGATCCTAATATTGTCAATACCAAAGCCATTCAGGATACTATAGATAAATGCGCTTCAGATGGTGGTGGTACAGTAGTTGTACCTGCCGGAACATTTATTACAGGAGCGATTTTCTTCAAACAAGGTGTGAACCTGGAAATAGAAGCAGATGGTGTCTTAAAAGGCACTACTAATATGGCTGATTATAAGCTTGTTCAGACACGATGGGAAGGTGAAGAACGTATCTGGGTTAGTGCTCTTGTCAATGTTTTTGATATGACAGGTTTTCGCTTGAGCGGTAAAGGCACGATAGACGGCTCAGGTGATGTATGGTTCTCACGTGGACGTGGTGGATTTGGCGCTTTTGGAGGCGGGGCACGAGGAACACAAGTTTCCCAATCAAGTTCACCAGGTAACGTTGGTCCGGTTCGTGAAGGTCCGCCCAGTCTTGGTATTAAAGGCGGATTGCCGGCAGTTCAGGATTCACCGGCTTATGAGTTGCGAGAAGTACAATTGCCAGCTTATGCTCGCCCGCGTCTTATTGCAATTCAAAACTGCAATGATGTAGTAGTCGAGAATCTGACTTTTAAGAACCAGTCAAGCTGGTGTTTGTTTGTGCTGTACAGCAAAAAAGTTGAAATACGAAATCTGATTATACGTGCAGAACATAATATTCCAAGCTCAGATGGAATTGATATTGATTCCTGTGATGGAGTGCATATAGTCGGCGTTGATATTGATGTGAACGATGATTGCATTGCAATCAAATCCGGTAAAGATGCGGACGGTCGCCGTGTGAATAGACCGGCAGAAAATATTCTTGTTGAAAAATGCATGTTCCGTTATGGTCATGGCGGCGTATCTATGGGAAGTGAAATGTCCGGCGGTATTCGTAATGTTGAGATTCGTGACAGCGTAATGTCGGAAGATAACTGGGCGCCAATCCGATTTAAATCCCAGCCAAGCAGGGGAGGAGTTGTCGAGAATATCACATACAGGGACATCGAGTTAAAAAATACCAAGAAAGCATTCGAATTTAATATGGCATGGAACTTAAGGGGGCCAAGTATCCCGTCAGATCCGTTACCGGTTGTTCGAAATGTAAAGATTATTAATGTTTCAGGGACAACTAATAATGTAGGTGATATGTACGGGCTTAAAGACAGTCCTATTGTGAACGTATCATTCGAAAATTGCAATATTAAAGCTCAACGTGGATTTACACTTGAGAATGTAGAAAACCTTGATCTTTCAGGCTTGAAGATAGAAGTCGAACAGGGAGAAGCTGTTATCCGCAGAAATACGAAATAAGCAATTTTTCAAAATAGCTTAAGGCTTAATGTTTATTGAGGCGCTGATGGTATAAAACCCAGCTTGCCATCGAAGCAGCCTCTTGATACCTGGTGCATATCTACATTGCCCTGACTCCAGTAAGGATCATCAATGCTTGGAGAAATCGCCGTTAATACAGAATCAATATCCGTTTTTCCTATCTTTACTGTGCGAGGGTCGTTCCACTTCCAATAATCACTATGACCATCAGCGAAAGCAAAGTTTGTACCATCGCCGTGCCTTGCTGTAATCTGATCCCACCAGAGTTCCTTATAATGATAAATAGTAAAACTTGAGGCTGTTAAACGTCCCTCGTCAAGAAAAACTATCTGCTGAGTCGGATTTTTTATTTTATTTCGGCTTTTTAACGGATTCGGAGTAGCCCCTTCTATTGCAGCATGTCCATTCATATAATCGGGAATAGAATAGGTACAGACTTCGTCTCTCACACCGGCGGGACATTTATAGAGTTTTATATTCGGAACATACGTGAAAAGAGCGCCTCGTTCGATGTTTCGAATTTTCTCCGCCGTGCTCATAGTATTTTCCCATTGAACCCATGCGTCCGCCTGACCGGCATGAGTGTTCCCATTTACAATCTTGTCGTCGTAATCATCAGCGTAAAGATTCCAGGCCAGGACCATTTGTTTGAGATTATTCAGGCAAACAATTCTTTTGCCTTGTTCTCTGACTCTGCTTAATGCGGGCATGAGGATAGCTAATAAAACCGCTATGATGGCGATTACAACCAACAATTCAATAAGGGTAAAAGCTTTTGATTTCATAAATTCCCTTACCTATTTAATTTTATGTATGCTTGACACAGATTTTATTTACTTGTTTAAATAAAACTTTACTTACTAATGATACACATTATCACATTAATCTTAGTTATTCAAGTCTTTTTTAAAGATATTCTTCAACTCTTCTCGCTTTTTCGTGAGGACATTTTTCCAGCTTTTTGAAGAGTTTTTTGCGAGAATTCATCGCTTTTTATTGTAATACGACATGATGATGACATAAATGAGATTGACTAAACAGGGATGTTGATTTATATTTTGTAAATAAAATAATATTATTAAGAACATTTTAAGGACAAAAAATAATGGCAATTGAACGACTTTATACTATCCGCATTTCCCGATATATTCTCACGTTATTAATCGTTCTTCTGGCGATGACGGCAGGAATTTATGCTGATACACAGACGGAATATAAATTTGATTTTGGTTCGGGCGGTACGGCGCAGGGATATACTAAAATAACTCCGGATTTAATTTATTCCCAGGAGCGTGGTTATGGATTCGAGCCTGAAGCAGAGATTACAGCTATAGACAGAAAGACTGAAGACGAGCTTAAGGGAGATTTCTGTACCAGTACAAAACTGTTTTATTTTTCTATAAAGCTTCCTGAGGGAAATTATAAAATTACAATGACACTTGGCGACCATGCAGGTGAATCAATTACCACAGTCAAAGCAGAGTTACGCCGTCTTATGATTGAAAAAATAAAAACGGAACCGGGCAAATTTGAGACTAAAACAATAATGGTCAACACACGTACACCCAAAATCTCCACCGGCGGCCAGGTGAAAATAAACATGAGAGAGCAAACTTCTGAGACCTGGGCATGGGACGATAAACTAACTTTGGAATTCAATGATGCCCGTCCCTGCATCTGTGCTATGGAGATTGCAAGAGATGATACTGTTCCCACGATATATCTTCTGGGCGACTCTACCGTATGTGACCAGCATAGTGAACCGTGGAATAGCTGGGGACAAATGTTCACGAGGTTTTTGAAACCTGATATTGCCGCAGCTAATCATGCCGAATCAGGAGAGTCTTTACGCGGTGCGATTGGAGCGGGTCGTGTTAAGAAGATACTGGACCTTATTAAACCCGGTGATTATTTCTTCGTTCAATTCGGGCACAATGATATGAAAGACAAATCCCCCAATGCTTTAGCTGTTTATAAATCTAATTATAAGCAGCTCGTGAAAGATGTTCGTGAAAAAGGCGCATTTCCTGTACTGGTTACTTCTATGGAGCGCAAAGCCGGTGTCAATCAGCCAACACTTGAGGACTATCCGGAAACTGTAAGGCAGGTTGCCAAAGAAGACAATGTCCCATTGATTGATCTAAATAAAATGAGCATCGTACTTTATAAAGCATGGGGAGCAAATATCGACAAGGCGTTTGTGGATGGTACTCACCATAACAACTACGGCAGCTATGAATTTGCGAAGTGTGTCGTGGAAGGCATAAAACAACAGCTACCAGAACTGGCAAAGCATATTTCAGATGATTTTAAAGGATTCGATCCTGCAAAACCTGACCCTGTGGAGAATATCAATATTCCGGCCGGCCGGATTGATCCAGCCAATCAACCCAGAGGAAACTGAAAACAACAATATGTATTGCTTTTCATCAGGTCGGATATAAAGTGAAATAGATTATCCAAAAAGAATTGAGCCTTCAGTATAAAATGTACCCGCAACACATGCTGTCTGCAAACAGGCAAGAGTTGCGGCTATAAGAGCACGAACAGCGACTGAACTTATATGGCGTATTTTCTCTGGCGCTAATGCACAAATACCTCCTGCGAAAATAGCCATGGAAGCAAGATGAGCAAATCCGCAAAGAGCATATGATGTAATTACTACAGAGCGTTCATTATGAAATAAGTTGTTCTGTATGGCTGATGAAAGATCCGTGTACGAAGCTACTTCAGTTACTATGATACGCTCACCAATTATCCTCGAAACTGCTCCTGCGTCGGATAACGGGATTCCCAATATTATCGTAAATGGGTAAAAGATATATCCGCAAAAGGCTTTTAGCGACCATTGACCTTCTAAACCAAAGATAGGATTGAGCTTTGCTCCCAGGCCTGACAATATTACATCAACGAGCGCAACAAGTCCCAGTACGGCAATGAGCAGCGCTGCAATACCTGCAATCATTTTTACACCGGTGTTTGCTCCATTTATTATTGCCTCGAAAAAGCTGTTTTCCTTTTCGTAAAACGGCTTTATCTGTGTTCCCAGTGTTTCTGGTTTTTCACCTTCAGGAATAATAATTTTGGACATAACCAGTGCTGCCGGAGCTGAGAGCAGTGATGCAGAGACAAGATGTCCGGCTATCTTAGGAAATACCTCCTGCAGGCTCAACACATATAATGCAAGAACATTAGATGCTACAGTCGCCATTCCTGCGGTCATGATTGTGCAATACTCGGAGCGAGTCATCCTGTTAAGATACGGCTTGACCGTAAGATTGGATTCGATGCCCATAAAAATATTAGCGGCAGTAACCAGTGATTCCGCCCCGGAAACTCTCATAAGCTTCGTGAATATCCATGCGAATGCACTGATGAGTCTGCTCATTATGCCAAAGTAATATAATATCGCAACAAGGGCAGAAAAGAAAATTATTGTTGGAAAAGCCTGAAAAGCAAGAATAAAGCCGATTGATTTTTCGCCTGATTCGCTGACCTGACCAGGCGCAAGAGCTAATGGTCCGAATACGAACTTTGCTCCTGATGAAGCTGAATCCAAAACCTTAACAGCCAGGTCGTTTACAACGAGAAAAACTTTTGCACCGGCAGGAATGACGAAGATAAAAAGACCGATTATCAACTGCATGGTGATTCCCCAGCCGATAACCCGAAAGTTCATGTTTTTTTTGTCAGATGATAAAATCCAGGCAAAGGTTAATAATATAAAAATACCAGTAAAACTAATAAGATTATATATATCCATATTTTACCTGTTTGTTTTTAGGAAAGTTATATTCAAAAAAATCCTTGAATCCGGACTAAATTTTGATTCGAGTAAAGCAGAAAAGTTAATTAATCGTATCTGCCCTGGAAGATAAATATTTACTCAACGGGTAATCTTTATGTATTTTTAACCCTTCGATGACACATCTCGCGTTTAGCTCTGCACCGGCGGCGTTAGTATGAGTTCCTTCGCCTTTCTCGAAATATGTCGCGGTAACTTTGGTCTGGCCTTCTTTCTCATAATGGTCTGCGATTAAACTATTGAGGTCTATAAAAAGCGCACCTTCTGCTTCCGCCGCCTCCGCAGACCATTTACCATAAGTTTCTGAAACTCTGTCGAGCTTGCCGTTTTTCCAGTTATTTCTTGGAATCATTGAGCACACGATACTGCTTGCGCCTTTAGCTTTGGCATCGGTAATATATTTTTTTATATACCAGCCGTAGGTATGCACAACTTCGTGTTTGCCTGTTAAAATATTATCAATCTCCTCGGTTTCATCACCGGAGCCTTTTACTGTTCCTCTGGCGCGTCGGTTGTCATTTAATGCTCCCTCATCATTATGTCCAAACTGCATAATAACAAAATCACCCGGTTTTATCGCGGCAAGGACTCTATCCCACATGCCGTTCGTCTGGAATGTTCTGCTGCTCATTCCTCCAAGAGCATGATTTTCAACATTTATCTTTGTTCTGTCAAAATAAAATGCAATCGGAGCACCCCATCCCCATTGCTTCATTTCTCCATTTCCCTGGTTGGCTTTAACAGTAGAATCACCGATTATAAACAATGTCGGAAGATTCGGGTCTGGTTTAGGCTGCTCTCTTGCCGCCCACCCGGCAGTATCGACTTCTTTACTTTCCTGCTGAGTATTACTTTGATTTTGAGGCAGATGTTTTCCCTGTTCTGATAAATAATCACCCAATATATTTCTCAATCCTGATGCAATAAGCCTGGCATTTAAATCTGCCGCTTCTGGAGTTGTATGAGTATGATCCTGCGGGAAGTACTCCTTCACTTTTTCCTGTCCAAGTTTTTCATATTCATCAGCAATTATTGTTGCAGCATCGACAAATGTGATTTTCATCTCTCGTGCAACATCTTCTGCCCATTTTCTGTATTCACCCAAACCCCTTTCGACTTTGCCATTTTCCCAGATATTTCTAACTGTTACCGAAAGAACAATTGGAGTTGCTCCTTTTGCTTTAGTATCTGTTATGTATTTCCTCATATACCAGCCGTAAGTATGTACAACTTCATGTTTTTTAACAAACCTGTTATCAATATCAATTTCCTCAGTTTCCTCACCTAATCCCGGCAGGGAAGCTCTTGATACAAATTCAGTATTAATAGGACCAATATCGTTATGCCCAAACTGAAGCAGAACATAATCACCCGGCTTCAACTGGGGTAATATCATTTCCCAGGTTCCCTCTGATTGATAAGTACGACTGCTGCGACCGCCGATTGCACGATTAATAATTTTAATCTTAGCTGTATCAAAATACTTGCCAAGGTGACTTCCCCAGCCTTTATCAGGTCCGTTGCTTGCAGTAGAATCTCCCACAATAAATATTGTTGGTACCTGCTCAGAAGATTTTGTTTCCTGACCACACACACATATTGAATTAATCAATAAACATAAAACACAGACAGCTATTATCAATTTATTATTTTTCATTTTCCAAATTTCCTATAATCTAATTTTATATACTATTTTGTTCCGATATAGTCAGTAGTCATGGGATAATGCCTGTCTGTATAACCCATCGTGTGATGGCAGACATCATTGCGATACAAGGGATCCTGCATTAAACAAATCCTGCGATTCGCAGCCGGGATAATAGTGCTGTAAATCCTAAGCTCGTTTCCCGAGACTGTTACAAGCTCTTCGCGCCAATCGCCCATAATATCGGCAACCTGCTGAACACCACCGGCGATTCGACTGTCCTGTATCGGAACCTGGCTGCCGCTGTTCCATTTTGCAAGACCACCCATGCTGATAAATTCCCTGAGAGGGTCAGCATCCCACCATGCCATCATACTCTGCGGCGGAATCGAACCTTTGATGCGTTCTCCTTTGGAAGAATAATAGAAACGTCCGCCCGCAAGTTCCATACCCGGATAAGCCGGGTCAATATCTGCTGCCATACATCCGCCAAGCTCATTATCATTAGTTGATTCATCCGTGCCAAAAAGAATCTTCCCTGTTCGTGCATCGACCAGGCAAAATCCATTACGCGGATGCGGCTCTTCGATTATATAGAAAATCTCCCAACCGGGATTAGACGGGTCGATATCACCCATGTAAGAGCGGTCGCCGTGCCCAAGTCCTGTTCCCCACATTGTCCTGCCGTCATTATCTATGGCAATCGAGCCGTTAATAATCTCATCGCAGCCGTCACCATCGATATCGCCGGTCTTTACTGTATGCTGACCCTGACCCTGGTACATAAAAGGTGCACGTTCATTTGTCCATCGCCAAACTTTCTCGAGTTTCTTATTTTTGAGCATCCAGGCATCGATTTTCATCATCCCGTAGGTCCCCCGCACGACCAGCACAGATGGAGTTTTACCGTCCAGGTAAGCTGCGGCCAGCATGTGCCTGCTTGCTCGATTGCCGGTGTTGTCGCCCCAATCCTGTACTTTGCCGAGTTCAATCCAGTTAACTTTATCAATCAGCTTTCCTGTTTGGCCGTCATAAACTGCAAGATATTCAGGTGCGTCAAGCAAAAATCCGGTCAGCCCGCTGGCTTTCATCTCTTCGCGAGTTGCTGCATAATCTGAAGTTCGCACACAGACCTCAGCTTTGTTATCTCCGTCAAGGTCACGTACGATCATTGGTGTCCACCAAATCCCATTGTCAACATTCCATCCTAAATCGATGCGCCACATGAATTCGCCGGTTTTCCCATTATAGCCGTCATATTTGACTGCGCCGCTGTTAGGCCCTATTCTGCCGGGGTCTTTGCCTCCGCCGGTTGAATGTTTCACAACAAAATCATAGAAGCCGTCACCATTCAAATCGCCAATACCAACCATACCCGCTCGGACATCCTGCTGAAGAAAGATAGATTTATACTGCTGTATAGGCGCATTTGCAGGTAATTCTGCTTTCTCTGAATCTGCCTTTTCCTGACCATTTACAACCGGCCTGACAAACCATGCATTAGACTGGTCAAGCGACGCCTTTTCATCTATAAAATCAGTTGTTTTTGTTAAAGGCTGTGCATTTAGCTTAACAGGTTCTTTTCCCTCTGTTGAACGATACACATTAAAGGCTGTATTATCTGAGTCAGATTTAAGCAGTCTCCATCCTAAATAGACTTTGCTTTCGCCTGTTGACAGAGCTGTCATGCCGCGATTTAGTTTCTCTTCTATTCTCTCTGACGCCCAGCCCAAAACAGCATCCGGATTATACAGGGGATCCATGGCATAAAAGTTCAGATTTGGCGGTATCTCTTCGGCTGTAAGCTCGCGAAGGCCGCGATTGTTATTTTCAGGAGGGCGGGTATTTCCCTGCCCGGAACGGCCAACGCGCATTCCCTGACGACTGACGTCACCTGCTCTGTCCTGTGCTGATAAAGTACAGATGAAAATACAAATTAGAAACATACTAAATAACGTTTTAAGAGTCATTGAATTTCTCCTTACCATATTTTGTGATTGTTACGGGAATTAACCTGTTATGTGTCTTGGATTATTTAAAAAACTTTAAGCTCATTTATCACTAAGCACAATTAACGTTTCGCTATATCAAACGAATTACCCGGAGTTAGTCCATATGAAATACTTCTCGTAATGCGATAGAGACGGGCTCATTTTTTTCATCATACTCCATAATTCCATCATTCATATAGTCCCACCATTTGCGTACAACAGCATTTTGCGGAAGTTGGTTGGAAGTATTGTTATCGGTGAGTTTCTGGAATGCAAAAAGAGTCTGAGTCTCCTCATCATAATAAATCGAGTAGTCACTGATACCCGCTTTTCTGAGAACATCTACAAGCTCCGGCCAAATCTCGTCATGCCTGCGCTTATACTCCTCAACATCTCCACTTGATAACTTCATCTTAAACGCATTTCGTTTCATTTTGTCTTTCCTTATCAAGTATTTGTTTTTTTTCTATATCATTATATACACTGACGGGAACAAAGCGTCAATTTATATATTGTTTAAAAAAAGTTAAAATCTCATGGAACATGGGATTTTTAAATTTGATAAAAACAAAAATTTTTAAAAACAAAAGTAAAAAAATGAAAAACTCGATACTATTTTAAATTATGCGCTATTAATAACATTAAGTCATGGATGAACATTAGGAACCTGATATTTGGCATTAATCGAGTTTTTTTGGAAAAAATCGATATAAAGCCTAAAAATGGTTGTTATTTTTGTAAGATTATTGTATTATTAAGAGAAAAGAAATTTAGGATATTTGCTATTAAATTTGGAAAGTAAATATCATTAGGATTATATTCTAAATATGACTATGTTATTTAACAGATAGTACTTTTTTGTTTTCCCATATTTGAGAGGAGATAACAAATCAGGTCATACGCATTATCTTGGACAAATAAAAATAATATTTATTATGAATAATAAATGTCATAGTCTTTTTAATTATTGTTTTTCGGAGGTGTATTATGTGTGAAAAGTTGGCATATTTGATTTGTTTTGTCTTTGTTTTAAGTCTGGCAGGTAATGCAGAAGCCGGTCTTGTGGCACACTATAAATTAGATGAAACCACAGGCACTATTGCTGCAGACTCGAGTGGTAACGGTTTCGATGGTACTATTACCGGCAGTACAAGCTGGGCGGCAGGAAAAATAGACGGGGCATTGCAATTGTCCGGTGATGGTGTAACACTGCCCGCTTCTGGTATGGGAATGACTTCAAATAGCGGTTCAGTTGCTTTTTGGATGAATGCCGGTACTCCTTCTGGAATAAATACGATGTTCTGGGCGGGTGATAATACTACAGGCGGCGGCTTTGGCACTGAAAATGAATTGCATGTTCATATCGAAAGTGCAACCGCAAATATTTGGACTGGGGGTGAGCTGTCATTTTATATTTATAATCCAACCGTACATCTCCATTCGGACCCAACGAAAGGTGCTGCGGGAAATGTTCCGGTTAATCCAATATTACTTTCAGATGAACAATGGCATCATGTTGCAGCGGCTTGGGGTGGCGGCAGCATGAAGTTGTATATTGATGGTGTTTTAATTACGCAAGCTTCTTATGCCCCGGCAAATTTTGTGATGAACAATATATTTTTAGGCCGTATGGCTAATAACTCGCGTTTATTTACTGGTTTGCTCGATGATGTGCAAATTTACAACCATGCACTCTCGGATGCAGAGGTTCTTGCAGCTATGTCTGGTGGGGCGCCTCTCGGATTTGCCGGTAAACCTAAACCCGCTGATAAAGCACAGGATGTGTTTAGCGGCACAATTTTAAGCTGGAAACCGGGGTATTATGCTGCAGAAGGCGGTACACATAATGTGTTTATCGGTACAGATATCAACGATGTCAATAATGCAACGATAGAACAGCCTCTGAATGTTATTACGGCTGAAGGACTGGATGTAAATAACTTTGACCCGGGCGCTCTCGAATTCGGAGCAACATATTACTGGAGAGTTGACGAAGTGAACTCTCCCTCAAAACCCGGCCAATATAAGGGCGATATATGGCAGTTTACTGTAGAACCTTCTGCTCTAAAGATACCGGCAGAGAATATAACTGTTTCATCATTAGGCGCAGGTGTAGGAAGCGACCCTAATCAAACTATAAACGAATCAGGATTAAACCCCGAAAATATGGATTTGCACTCGAAAGTAGCCGGATATATGTGGATCAGCACCGGTGATGTAAATGATGTATGGATTCGTTATGATTTCGACAGGGTATATAAGCTGGACGAAATGCTTGTCTGGAATTATAATTCCCAGTTCCTCCTTAAAGTGGGTTTCAAGGATGTTACAGTTGAATACTCCGAAGACGGCCAGACATGGAAAGCATTGGCTGATGTGCCGGAGTTTGCACAGGGTACTGGTAAAGAAAGCTACTTGTATAACACAGTCGTTGATTTCAACGGCGCGGCGGCACAATCGGTTCGCCTGACGGCAAACAGCAACTGGAGTAACGGAACAATCACAAAAGTAGGTTTAAGTGAAGTGCGCTTTATGTACATTCCTGTCTGGGCAAAAGAGCCATATCCTGCAAATGAGTCAATAAATGTTCCTCTGGATGTAACTCTAAGCTGGCGAGCGGGCAGGGAAGCTGCAGAGCATAAAGTTTATTTAAGCCAGGACGAGCAGTCTGTAGCAGAT
>JAFGEF010000076.1 GCA_016931715.1 Sedimentisphaerales bacterium | reverse complement strand
GTACCTCTTACGCTTGGTCAGGAATTTTCCGGATATGCCGAGCAGGTTGAGCGTGGCAGCAAACGCATCGAGCAATGCCTGCCTCGCTTGTATGAGCTGGCTATCGGCGGAACTGCTGTTGGTACGGGATTAAATACTCATCCTGAATATGCCAGGCGAGCAGCGAAAAAAATCGCCGAATTGACCGGGCTGCCTTTTGTATCGGCTCCCAATAAGTTCGAGGCTCTTGCTGCTCATGATACTATAGTTGAAACAAGCGGCGCATTGAAGACTTTGGCTGTGTCACTGAACAAAATCGCAAACGATATACGATGGCTTGCTTCAGGACCCCGCTGCGGAATCGGAGAAATAAGCCTGCCTGCCAACGAGCCGGGAAGCTCGATTATGCCGGGAAAGGTTAATCCCACACAATGCGAAGCTCTTACGATGATTGCCGCTCAGGTCATGGGTAATGATACTACTATTACCTTTGCAGGTGCATCGGGTAATTTCGAGCTGAATGTCTATAAACCTGTAATTATTTATAATTTATTGCAATCTGTGAGATTATTAAGTGATGGCTGCCGCAGTTTCGGACAAAGATGCATCTCCGGAATCAAAGCCAACGAGCAGGTCATAGCAAAACATGTGCAAAATTCCTTAATGCTCGTTACTGCTTTGAATAAACATATCGGATACGATAAAGCCGCAATTATTGCAAAAGAAGCACATGTCAAGGGTATAACTTTGAGGGAAGCGGCTGTTTCGCTTGGTATTTTAAGCGCCGAAGATTTTGACAAATTTGTTGTTCCAGCCAAAATGATTGCTCCGCAGCAGGATGCTGCACAAGAATAATTTATAGATATTCAGTTATTAATAAAGAATTATAAGTATTTATCTGCTGGGCGCCGAGACTGTTTCCGGTGTAATTAAAACCTCGAAGACTTTTCCTCGTCTAATTCGGCGCACGTTAAACTCAAGGTGTTCAGTTTTTATTCTCTGGTCAACAGCGGGCATATGCCCGATTTGCTTTATAATCCAGTCCGACAAGTTGCCGTCGCATGACAAATTGGGCGTTTCCAGTTTTTCCGCCAGGCTGCGCATCTGAACGCCGCCACCAACCATCCAAACACGATGGCTTAACATGTGCATCATTTTTGGGAGCTTATCGAATTCATCTTCAATCTCGCCGACAAGTTCCTCGACAATGTCTTCGAGGGTAATAAGCCCGATAGTACATTTCTTTATGTTTTGTACGAGCGACATGTGCTCGTGTTCATCAACAAAAAACTTCAAAAGCTGCTGGCATGATGTATCTTCGCTTACAAATCGCAGAGGTCGAATAATACCCTGAAGAGTCGGGTCAGCGGGATTGGTTCGCATCCGGTAAACAAGTTCCTTGAAATTGACATAACCGATAACTTTATTGATGTCATTGTTTTCCATTACGGGAAAACGTGTGTGAGGGTCCAGATGTGCGGTTATTATTGCATCTCCCAGAGTCTGAGAAGTTGACAAAAAGGTTATCTGTTCGACTGGAATCATAAGGTTTTTCGCTGTCTTTTTGGAAAGCAGAGCCACACCGGTAATAATATTTGCCTGATTTGAAGAAATTTGTTTTGATAGTTGAGCATAGCCTGCCAGGGCGCTTATTTCATCGAGAGCAGCAACATGATTTGCTCCTCTTTTTTTCTCGAAAGGACGATTAATTAGTCTTAACAAATTTATCACTGGTCGAAGGACACGGGTAAGAAAGCGAAGCGGCAGGGCGCTGCATTCAATAATAGAGACGTTAAAATGAACCCCGAGTGATTTGGGAAGTATCTCTGTAAATTGCAGCATCAAATAAGTAAATATGCCCGAAGATATGCCTATATACTTTTCGCCGAAAAGCAGAGCTATTTCAGCACCAACGATCGTTGCTCCGACAGTATGCGCTACAGTATTCAGGGAAAGAATAACAGTTACAGGCAGCTCGATTTGTTCTTTGAAGCCGCGAATAATATTACCAATCTTTGGTTTACGCTTTTCTAATGCAGCCAGCTCCCCGGGGGAAAGGCTCAACAAAGCTGCCTCCATCAGCGAACAGACAGATGATATGCTAAATGCTATTAATGCTCCCATGATAAGGGCGAGAATGCTACCTTCCTGCATTTCATAACTCCGAAAGTCTAATAAAATACAAAACTTTTATTTACACATTATTAAAAATATTGCAGCTTCATTTGCGTCAATATTTCCTAATATTATCATACATTGTAAGCTATTTTGACTTCTTCGGCGATGATTTTTATGCCTTTGCGGAAAATTGCCGAATCCTGGGAATAATTCACGCGGATGCACTGATTTTTATGAGGCCAGTTTTCTTTCAGGCCGGGGAAGAAATAATTGCCGGGTACTACGAGGACATTCTTTTGTTTGAGATTCTCATAGAGCCGGGTGTCGGTAATGGGTAATTCAGGAAACCACAACCAGAGAAAAAATGTGCCCTGTGGTTTATGAATATGGAATTTGATTCCGTTCAGTTCACGGATTGCCAGTTCGAGAGAAATCTTTGCTTTGTTGTGATAAAAAGGTCTGATGATGTTACGGCTGAGACTAATGATTTGGCCTGTCTTAATCAGGTCTGTTGTTATGACAGGTCCCATTCCTCCGGGTGCAAGGCTCATTACGGCGTTTACTTTCGAGACCATGTCGATAATTTCTTCGTTTGCGAGGATAATTCCGGTGCGAGCTGATGGAAGTCCAAGCTTGGAAAGGCTCAGGCATAAAATTATGTTTTCATTCCATATTGATTTTATTTCGGTAAAAATAATATTTGGAAAAGGCAAGCCGTAAGCATTATCGATTATCAGCGGTATGTTATTGGCGGATGCAAGCCTGCTGAGCCTGTCAATTTCATGGTCAGTCAGTACATTGCCAGATGGATTGGTAGGTCTGGAAACGCAAACAGCTCCTATACTCTTGTCGATTTTCAAATTCTCAAAGTCTATATGATATTTGAAAATCTGCTCGTCTTCGTGCTCGATAACAGGTTTTTGTGCGATAAAAAAATCATCGGTCATGCCTACATCGCAGTAGCCGATATATTCGGGAGTCAATGGAAACAGGATTTTTTTCTCCGTCTTGTCTTTATATGTCCCCGCGAAGATGTTGAAAAGAATAAAGAACGCAATTTGACTGCCGTTTGTAAGAGCTATATTTTTAGATTTAATATTCCATCCATACTCTTTTTGAAGAAGTTTCGCAACAGCTTCGATAAATTCGATATTGCCGGACGGCGGGTCGTAATTGCCTATAGCTTTTTCAAATGCTGAACCATCACGCAGCAGTTTCTCTATGCTGTCTCGGAAATATTTCTGCACTTCCGGGATATGAGCGGGATTTCCGCCTCCCAGCATTAAGGTATTTGAGCTTTGTGACATTGCATTGCCCAAATCTTCCATGAGCCTGCCTATTCCCGATGTGGAAGCGATTTTTTGACCGAATCTGGATACATTCATGAAATCTATACCTCGATAGCGATTTGCGGGCTGAGAAAATACAGCCATTTGGAAATTGTATTTATTTTTAAAATGGATTCAGCCGCTCTGCCGTAAAGCTCCAACTGTCCCTTGTAAAGCTCTGCCCGGTTGTTAACCTGTTTTGCTGTTACTCTGTCCGTCTTAAAATCGATAATAACCAGTCCGTCGGGCGCATGAATCAGCATGTCAATGATTCCCTGAACAATAATGAAATCGTTACCTGCCTGTTTTTCTGCGAAAGTAAATGGCCATTCGCGAAGAATTGTATTTTTCCCATCAAGTGACAATCTTCCGGGCTTGCTGTCGAAAAAGCTGACTATTGCCTGTGTATTAATATGTTTATTAAGATTCTCAGTCAGGAAGTTTCCGGCAGCAAGTTTTTCTTTTATTTGCTCGACAGCCCGGGCATCGACAGGTTTTGACAAATCAAGCTGAGATATTACGAGATGAGATGCAGTTCCTATCAATCTTGATTCCGGAGTATCTCCCTGTTTGTCTTTCAAAGCTGCCGGCTGGCGGCTGAGCGTGCCGGAGTAATCGAACTTCACATATTCATCGTCGCGATGAGTTAATTCTGTAACTGAAGTTTTGGCAGGGACAAGATACGAATCACCATATTTATATTTCCGGTACAAAGAGTTTTTAATTTGCGAAAGCAGTTTCGATTCCGGTTTATCATGGGACTTTTTGGGGATAAAAGAGTGATGTGACAATTTGTCCGCCTTTTTCCGGATTACAAATTCGGACAGCTTTTGTAACTGTGCCTGGTTATAAAGTGTAAAGCTGAATAATTCATCGCCGGCAGTTTTATCGGAGAGGCCGGTTTGGAAACTATCATGTAAAATCTTCTGATCTGAAAGGGCGAGCAGAATCCATTCGAGCGGGCTTTTGCAGATGCGAAGCTGCCAGTCCGCGATAGTATTATTTTTAAAGTATAAGCCTTTGGAAATAATTTGGCCGCAGTCGAGCCTCTTTTGTGAAGCAGTGAGAATAAGTCTTTCTCTTGCGCGGGTTGTTGCGACATAAAGGATTCGCATTTCCTCGGCAAGCAAGGTTTTGAATTTCTGTTCGGTAATGACTTCGCGGGCGAGCGTGTTAAATTTCCTGTTCGAGCGGGCGTCTATAATCTGTAGTCCCAAAGTTTCTTCGGAGTTAATCAGGCAATCAGCCTTAATGTCGCTTCGATTGAATTCGCTTTGAAGCTCGGCTAAAAAAACAACCGGAAATTCAAGTCCCTTGCTTTTATGAACGCTTACAATTCGAACGACATTACCTGCTGCATTCGGAGGCTCTGCCGGCGCCCAGTCCTGTCCGGTTTCCTGGAGTTTTTCAAAAAATTCGACAAATCGCGTAAGAGATGGAATTCCTGTATTCCCTATGAAACCTTCGAATTGTATTGCTCTGTCATGCAGCTTAAGCAGGTTTGCTCTTCGTGACTGTCCGTTCGGTAATGCGGTTATGAATGACAGATAGCCTGTCCGGCGGTATATTTGCCAGATTAAATCCGCCAGGCTGCCGCGACGTGCAATTGTTCGCCAAAGTTCAATCTGTGAAATAATATTTTGAAGTTTCTCTGAGAGTATTTTGTCTTTGCCTGTTTCGCAATACCTAAGAATGCAGTTGTAGAAATTCTGATTATTATCTGTTTTGCCGTGGATATTTATTTTCGCAAGCTCTGTGTCACTGACCATGAAGAGCGGGCTTCTTAAGACCGCCGCAAGCTCGATGTCACGCTGCGGATTATCGAGAACTTTCAGAAGTGACAGGCAATCGCTTATTTCTGTTGCCTGAAAATATCCCGCGGCAGCCTGACAGCTTACGGGGATGCCTGCAAGCCTGAGAATCTCCACATAATCATTTGCTTTTTCAGCAAGCGAGCGCATTAATACGACTATGTCACGATATTGAACATCACGATAAGAATCGAGTTCCCTGTCGAAAATCTGAAATTCAGCTTTGCCAGAATCAGCTCCGACAATTTCCCTGATTCGTTTTGCAATCAGTGCTGCCTGACGCTGCCTCGAACTAATCAGGTATGGATTATTATCATCGCCTGATGCCTCTTCCTGGTTATCATTCGAATCCTGCTCATTATCTTTTTCATCAAGAACATGAAATTCGACTATTTTTTTATCACTGCCTGCCGTTTCGCTTTTTACTTCCTTTTCTATCGCCGGTTTTAACAGAGCTGCTTCATCATAATCTATCCCTGCCAGCGAAGAGGTCATTATTCGTGAGAAGATTTTATTTACAAAATCGAGGATTCCTTTGGATGAGCGGAAGTTTTTATTCAGGTCAACGCGGAAACCACTCGCGGAGTTATTAATCTCGCGGGAGGCATTTTCGAGCTGCTTGATGAAAATATCAGGTTCCGCGCCGCGAAAAGCGTATATGCTTTGCTTGACATCACCAACCTGCAGAATGTTTCCGCCCGGGCTGAGCATCTGCAAAATCCTCTGCTGTACAGAATTGATGTCCTGGTACTCATCAACAAATATATATTTATATCTTTGCCGGAGTATAAGTGCGGTCTCAGACGGGAGCGGCTTGTCATCAGGTGAATTATCGGCGGTCAGAAGTTTCAGGGCATAATGCTCAAGGTCTGCAAAATCGAGACAATTTATTTTCTTTTTCGCTTCGCCGTATAACTGGTCAAATTTCCTGATAAGCTCGACAAGCACATGAGTCTGCGGACCAGATTTACTGCCTGCAGCGTTAAGGTATTCAGGATTAACAACCGCAAGCTCGGATAATTCCTCAAAAGAATCGACAGCATTTTTGGCGATTTTATGAAATAATTCAGCTATATTATCCTCAACACCCTTTGGTTTATTTATTCTCGGCTTTTGATAATCTCGTATCATTTCAACACAAATGCTCCAGTCGCCTTTTTCCAGCATTTGGAGACATTTTTCGATTGGCTTAATATTGGCGTTAATGAATTTTTCCGCCCAGACGTTTTCTGCATTATGACTTAGAGATAAATTTACAGACCAGTTAAGCTGCTCAAGGATATTTCCGATTTTTTCTCTGATGATTTGAATCTGCTTTTTTCCCGGCTCGGAGTCTATGACATTTGTTATTTTGGACAGGTGTAAAGCTCTTTTGTACCATTGTGTTCGTGAAACAACTCCATCCAGATATTCGCTGAACGCGATTACTTTCGAGAGAAAGCCGTTATTGATACGAAGGTCACGCCTGTATAGCAGTCCCTTGATGTCCTGGTGAATGTCACTTTGCTGCCATGCCCAGTCAATTGTTTTTTCGAGAACTTCGGCTTTGAGGAGTTTCTGTTCATCACCGTCGATGACTCGAAAAGTCGGGTCGAGAGAGAGCTTGTAGAAATACTCGGTGATAATTCTTTTGCAGAAAGAATGTATCGTGCTTATATCCGAACCCTGAAGCAGGATAAGCTGGAAGCGAAGGCTGTTGTCGTGTTTGCGCAGATATTCTTCTTTGAGCATTTCGGCGATTCTGCTTCGCATCTGTTCTGCTGCGGCATCTGTAAAAGTCAATACAAGTATGTTGCGAACATCGGATTTCCCGGAGACTATATGCACGCATCTTCCCGACAGCACCGCAGTTTTTCCAGTGCCTGCAGAAGCTGTAACCAGAACATCACTGCCCTCGGCTGTAATCGCCTGCTGCTGCTGGTCTGTCCATTTAATCTTTTTTTCAGCCATTGCTGCCCCCGATATTTTCCAGCACTTGTATTTTATTGAGCGATTCAAGATATTTGTACTCGTTTATTTGCCAGTCGAATCTGCATACGGGCAGAAATTCGCAATTTTTGCACGGCGACTCATTTCCCAGCCGATATGGATTTACATCAATAATGCCTGAAAGAATTTTTTCTGAGAGAGTAACAATTTTTCTGACTGTGAAATCAAGAACCTTATCGAAGTGGTCGGGCTTGAGTGCGCCGCTGGAAGAATAATATCCATATTGCTCATCATTTGACGTATAGCTGAAGTTATAAAATTTACTCCGGCCTGAACCTGAAATATTATCCAGATGCTGAAAGAAACAGCCGTTAAAGATACCTTTTGCTTTATAATCGAATTTATCATTATTCTTATCGAGCTTCGCGAATGTTGTCTTTTGAACAATGACTTCGACGGGAATAAAAAATGCACCGATGATATTTCTAAACTTCGAGTGTTCAGCATGACGTGCGGCCAGCATATAAATCGGCAACTGCAAATCCAGGCCATGATAGAACTTTTGCCATTTGAATTGCATGTCACTTCGTTTGTAGTCGAACACAACCACCTTTTTCTCATTATCGATCTCTGCGGCATCAAGCCTGTCGATTTTTCCTGACAAAGAGATTGTGCGAGTTCCGGGCAATTCAAGCTCGAAATTGCCGAGTGTTGCGGGACTGTCTTTAATATGACCAAAAGCGATTTCCGAAGCACAAGGCCTGAAACTGCCTGCACGCACTATTTGAGCTATTGCAAGAACGCAGTTCCTGAGAGTTTCACAGGCAGAGCTGATAATATATTCATTATACAAACGTCTTTTTATAAAATTAGACAGGAAAGGATGTCCCTTTATAAGTTTCTCGATTTCTTCGTTGACTATTTTGACAAGGGCATCATTATCAATTACTGCAAAGTCATTATGTTCCGCGTTTATTCTTTTTACAAGTGCATCCAGCACGCTGTGATAGAAGTTTCCCAAATCGAGCGGCTCAAGGCTGAATTCCTTTCGCTTTTTCAATTCAAGAACATACTTTGCAAAATAACGATAGGGACATGCCGCAAAAGTGCCGAGCCTTGTCGCTGAGCCTTTCAGTTTATTCTCGAACATCTCTTTAGTGATTTCTTTTTCCAGAACAGCTTTGTTATCATAATTTATCGCGGCGAGAACTTTTGCCCCGATGCCTGAAAGCTGTTTGTCAGAACATATTTCTTCTAATATATCTGCCTGAGATTGCTCTTCATTCGATAATTTATCTTTTCCGAATCGTTCACAGAACAAATCGGCAAGCTCATTTTCACTGCCGACATTTTCAATATCATTTTGTCCTGACGTAATTGATTGTTCTCGAAGGTTTTCAAAAAGTGATTCAAGATCGCCGATGAATTGCGAGCGAGGTACGCCGCTGCCTTTTTCATCAACAGAAGGATAAGTAATATATAAAATTTCAGAAGGGCGGGTAAAAGCAATATAAGCAAGATACTGGCGTTCACAAAGTGTTCTATCGACCGAAGAAGCCAATGGAAAGTCCAGCGATTCCGCTGTCTTGCGGTCATCATCACTTAATATGCTGTCAGGTCTGATTGGAATTGGAAATTGCCTTTGCGTGGCTCCGATTAAGAATACCGCTTTCAAATCAGGATGCCGGCTGCGCTCGACCGAGCCGACAAGAACCTGGTCGAGAGTCGGCGGAATGAAGGCTAAAGTCAGTTGCGAAAAAGCGGAATTGATAATCGAATAGAAATCACCTGCCGGCATAGACTGATTGGAAAATATTTCCGTAAATTCATCGAATACATCTATCATTTTACTGTAAAATTGCTGGTGTTCATCGACTATCTCGAAATGAGCTTCTTTTTTGGCGTTTTCTACCCAGGTGTTAATTGTGTTCTGCACATTCAGGTCTTCGAGAAAGTCGAAAACAGCGCGAGTAAACTGCCCGGAAGTGACTTTTTCGTTATTAAGACTGTTTTTTAAATCGAGCAGGGCAGAAGCGGCTTTATGCCTGATTTTATTGATTTGGTCTTCGTCGAAATCTTTATTGTCCCTGCCTGCGAATTGCCATGTTTTATCATCAAGCCAATCGCTGTTCGATATGCCGAAAGCGATGCAGTAGTTTTCAAGAATATCTATTTCATATCTCGATATGGGAACAAGGTCTGTTTTCAAATACGCAAAAATATCATGGTGGTCGAAGCCTTCTGTAATTATTTTCAGAGCGGAACAAATCAGCTCGACAACCGGATGACGGCTCAGGGGTTTTCGCTTATCGATGAAAAAGGGAATATCATAATCATCGAAATACGCCCTTATATAATGATGGTAACTTTCAATGTCCGAGGCTATAACAGCGATGTCACGATATCGAAATCCTTTTTCCTTAACCAGACGAACTATTTGTCTTGCAGTGAACTGCACTTCCGAACGTTCGTTAGGAGCGGAAATGATGTGAATATTTTCCGCAGATTTCAGCCTGGGACATTCATTATTGAAAATATTGTTTTCGATATGAGCAAGCTCCGGACAGGCGAATCTGAGTGTTTTATCAAGTATTATTGATTTGAGCAATGGAAGTTTCAGTTTTTTAATCATCTCCATAAGCTCGGCAAAAGTCTGCTCTGTAGGATTGAATAAATCCGTTTCGTTTAAGTTCTCTTTTACAGGATTATTCAAATCTGTTCGAGTTGGATCGAGGCAGAGAGCGATTTTGGAATCAGCGGCGGCTTTTAACAATTCGGCAAGAATCACTAACTCTGTTCCGGTAAAACCTGCAAAGCCGTCAATCCAGAGTTTAACGCCTTTGGTTATATCAGATTTGGCCGCTGCTTTGCATACTGATGCTAACTGTACATCGGGATCATAAAAATCATTTTCGACAAACTTGAGATACTCACTGAGAACCAGCCTGATATCGCTGAACTTCAGGATTGTCGAGCTGTTTGGCTGCTTCTTCTGCAATTCGCGAAGCAAATCATCAATATTGTCCGGCGTGCCTGCATAACGGTGTATCTCTTCGATAGTTTGAGCAATTTTTTGCGACATGCCGGGCAGATGAGCCGAAGAGCCGAAGATTTTCAGTTTAGATGCGTTTTCACGAAGAATCCTGTGAATTATCATCTGCCTGCCTATGCGGGAAACAGACTCTCTTGCCGTATTTTTCCCAAGCAGCAGAAACTCAAGCCTGTCGAATGAAAGCACATTCAGCCTGTGGTAGCCGTCAATTCCTTTATCAGCCAGAATCGCGCGTTCAGCCTGATAAGTAGCCTGCTCGGGAACAAGCAGAATCAGCGGCTCTTTATTGCAGGTCAGCAATTCTTTTGCAATTGAATTTATGCAATAGCTTGTCTTGCCTGTGCCGCTTCTGCCAAGGATAAATTGTACAGCCATAGTTTATTATTTTCTATAGAATAACCGATTATTTCAATGTCCACTCAAGATTGTGCCATTTTACATGATAAGGGAATTTTTGTAAAACTCTTATTGTTGATACCTGCAAAGGCACGAAGTTTTTTAACTTATAATAAATGTGTAAGCATTTTTATTTTGTGTATCACCGCAGGAAAATTGCGATGATAGAAAACTATCGATATGAATTACTTTTACCCGGTCAAAATATTGCTTGAAGAGATTAACCATAGCGCTCATACTTAATCTATTCCAATAATAATCATGTACAGTTTTTATTATATGTTCCTTCTCATCGTGCATGTTGAAGAAACTTGTACAAATGCCTTTACGGGTAACTCGACAAATCTCTTTAACAGCCAGTTCCATCGCTTCGATTGAGAAGTGCTCGAACAAATCATGTAAAAAACAGTAATCGAAAGATTTGTCTTCAGCCTGTATTTCAAGCACGTTGCCTGTGTTGAAAAATACATCAGGGAACATATGCTTTGCATTTGTTATATTTTTCGTGCACAGGTCGAATCCGGAGTAATTAAGGAATTTTGCCATACCAAATGACGCGAGGAAACGATAGTCGTTGGCAGAACCACAGGCAGGTTCCAGAACAGAAATTTTCTGCGATTGCTCATTTTCTAATACCTCTGACCAAATCCGCTGGAAGGTTGTTATAATATATTCCGGGAAGGCTGTATCGTTTGTATCAGAAGGCGCCCAATTCAATAAATCGTAATTGTAGTTCGGGCAGGCAAGAGATGCAAATGTATGTGAGACGTAAGGAGGGATTTCTATTCCGTCAATGTTATCTTGCTTTTCAATCAGGCCAAAAAGTATGGCTTGTAACTGGTTGACCCTGATATTTCTTTTATATAATTTATTGAGCCAGTTCATTATCAGGGAATATCGCAGTTCATGCTCAGCTAAATATGCGAATTTATCGCCGAATAGCTGTTCTATCAACCAGTGGCGGCATAAGATACTCTGGACATTAATGCGGGGATCCTGTATATCTTCTACGAGATAGTTCCGTAAAACCTTATGCTTGTGCTTCATCCATGAATTTCTTAGTTTTTCTGTCTCTTGTTGGTATTGAAATTCCATGATAGTCAATATATAGTAAGTTGGTTAAGTATTCAAAAGTATTCCGAAATTATTATCTTTAATAAACAACACAATGCCCCTTTAGCAATTTAATCCATACAGCCGATAGTATGAATATGGAAACTAAAACAAAAGTTACAAGTAATCATAAAATACTGAAGTTTTTACGAAAACGTAAGATAGTTGTTTTAGCTGTTTGTATTTTCTGTTCGATAGTGTTTTTTCTGGCGGTCGATTTTTATGTAGGTTCTTTTTCGAGCGACCGGCTTTTTCGGGATATAAATGATGTGCCGCACAGGCGTGCCGCTTTAGTTCTCGGCTGCGGCAGGATATTTGATGGGCACATAAACCTGTTTTATCTGCACCGTATCAACGCGGCTGTTGAGCTTTGGAATTCGGGTAAGATTGACGCGATTGTCGTTTCGGGCGATAACTCGAGGAAGGATTATGATGAGCCGACCAGTATGAAGTCGGATTTGATAGCCAGGGGAATTCCCGCCGAATATATTACGATTGATTACGCCGGATTCAGGACTTTGGATTCGATTGTAAGAGCCGAAAAAGTTTTTAATCTTGAAGATTATATTATCATATCTCAGCCTTTCCACTGCTCAAGGGCTATCTATTTGGCATTTCAGTACGACCAGGATGTTCTTGGTTATTGTGCCCGTGATGTTAAAAGAGCGGCCGGATTGAAGATGCGTCTTAGAGAAGTTTTAGCGAGGAACAAGGCTCTTGTTGACGTTCTGCTGCACAAAAATCCGAAGTATCTTGGAAAGCAGGAAATTGTCAATTATAAAGCATAAAATTATGCATGACCTGAAATTTCAGAATGTGACATTTATATACGAAGAGGAATTTCAAACAGTTGAAACCATTATATCTGAACAAAATTCAGGAGATTGTGGTATAATGGGCGAATGAATAAACAGAATTTACATACAGATTCGTTTTTGCCAACAAACACTGAAGATCTTCGGCAGCGGGGGAAGACACACAGGTAAGAATTGACATAAAATGGCTTTGCAATTATCATATATTATATGGAATTTGATATAGAACGTAATAAGTGTGTCTTGAACAAACTTCATGAGGAAGATAATGGCTATTTTGATGCCGATCCAGCCGAGCAATTTAGCATGGTATAGGAACTGACAAAGCAGGCATGGGCATTTGCGGGTATAAATGCTGTACACAGATTCCAAGTAATTGATGTAAAACTTATTATAAAAAAATAAAAGAAGAAGTAGTTTACTTAGATGAAGCTTCAATTAATGAGAAAAACAAATTAGATAACAAATAACTGATAGAATAGACTATCGCTTGGAAACATAATGGAATAGTATGAAAATGCCTGTCAAATTTTTTGCATGAGGAGTATTTATATGCCAACAATTTTATTTGTGATGGGTTGGAGATTTTTCTTTTACTCGAATGAAAAGAATGAGCCGATTCATATTCATTGTCGAAATGCTGAAAAGGAATGTAAATATTGGCTTGACATAGATATATTTGACCTTAAAGAGGCATATAGTTATAATATGAATAATAAGGACAAACGAGAAGTAAAGAAAATTGTCTTTGAATACTTTGAGTTTATCGAACGTGAGTGGAATAAATTTCAAAAAAGGGCAAAATAATGAAAAAGCTACATAAAATAAAAAAAATCGCTTTTGTCAAAGATAGATTGACAATAAAAGTCGACGGCAGTGTATATAATTTGCGATTAGCTGATATTTCCAACAAGCTGACTAATGCTTCATCTGAAGAAAGAGCAAAATATGAGATATCACCATCGGGATACGGAATACACTGGCCGCTGATAGATGAGGATTTGTCTATCGATGTCTTGATAGGTATTAAAAATAAGCGAATTCGGCATAAAGAATCCATTTCAGCGTAATAAAGTTCCATCACTTGGAATTTACAAGACAAGTTGTTAAAAACCGTTAACATTTAGCTTTGAGATTTGATTCTAAAATAATCAATTTGGTGAATCCAGAAAGCATGTTATTAGACTTGATTTTCTCGAATTTTGGATTAGAATTCAAAAACGATATTCACACTTTTAGGAAATTTAATGTATGTTAAAAGGCTATAACATCAAGTTCAAAGATTGGATTCGTTGGTTAGGGGTAGGTTCTTCCCTTGCTATTTTATTTATAATAGCTTTAGATAGAAAGGGGGAGATGGAAGATCCTTTTGGAGCTGTAGTTTTATTGGTTTTAGGTTTGTTGCCTGTTTTTGTGTATCTTTTTGCGAGTTTAGCAAGGCGTTTCTGGATCAATCTGATTGTTGGTTTGTGGTATCTATTGGTTGGCGTTTTGGGTTCTTACGCTTTTGTGTTACTTTTTGCTTTATCGCTTTCATCGACACCAATTCTGAACAGAATATTTGGAAAGACAATGTCTATACCGTATCAACCATCTGATTTTGAACTTCAAGGTGCTCCTGATGCGTTTAAATATGAAATGGAAATGCTTTATTTTGCACACGGACAGCTTTTAAACGAATCGGGCGGTCTTCATAATGTGATGATTGAGTGTACTTTGCTACATGCCCGAAACCTTCTTGATTTCTTTACCGGTAATCAACCAATGACAGGTAAAATGGATGAAAAAAGTATACGTGCAGGGCAATATATTAAAGAAAACACGTGGTGGAAGTCCAATAAACTTTCTTATTTACAACAACGTAAGAAAGATATTAATAAGGCTCTCAGTCATTTGACCTATGACCGAATAGGCACAAAATATAAATGGGACTTAGAAAAAATTACAGATCAAGTCGAAATAGCTTATACAGAATTTCTCAAACTGCTCCCCGATATAGAAAGATCAAAATGGCCATCGTTAGAAAACTCTGGAACAACTTAACTCAAGTTTGATAATTGTATTCTTCAGCAAGTTGATGATAAGCAGTGTTCTTTGGTAGAGTTTACCCTGAGCATAGTAGAATCTGCTTAAGATAAGTATATAAAGGCCGATTGTTAAAAAAACAGTCTTTGCCTTTTACGTCATAATACCTGAACAAAAGAACTGGAATTGTGGTATAATGGGCAAATGACTAAACAGGATTTACATACAGGTTCGTTTTTGCCAACTACCTATGAAGAGATTCGGCAGCGGGGGTGGGAGCAGGCGGATGTTATATTAATTACCGGCGATGCGTATGTTGACCATCCTTCGTTTGGGGTTGCGCTGATAGGGCGGTGGCTTGAAAAACTTGGTTATCGGGTCGCAATTTTAGCTCAGCCTGACTGGAAAAGTGTCGAGCCTTTCCGTTCACTTGGCAAGCCGCGATTGTTCTGGGGCATTACGAGCGGCTGCATCGATTCGCGGCTGAATGACTACGCTTCGATGGGAGGACGCAGGAAGGAGGATGTGTACAGTCCCAGCGGCGTAACAGGATCACGGCCGGGCAGACCTTTGCTGGTTTATTCCGCAAGGGCACGCGAAGCATACCCTGAAGTGCCGATTATTCTTGGCGGGCTGGAAGCAAGTCTGCGGCGCCTTGTTCATTACGATTACATCGAAGACAAACTCAAACGTTCAGTTCTTATCGATGCTAAAGCGGATTTGCTGATTTACGGCATGGCGGAATATTCCATCGCACAAGTCGCGAAGCGGCTGGATGCGGGAAAGACAATAAGTGACCTTACTGATATTCCAGGAACTGTATATGTTGCCCACAGGGGAGTTAAGGCTCCGGAAAATGCTGTACAATTGTTTTCCCTGAACCAGCAGCAGGAAAACGCAGCACTTTTCATGGATGCGTATAAACAGTATGAAGCAAAATTTCATCCCGGCGGGCTGCCGATTGTACAGGATAATAATCCGGGTACAATAGTAGTTCTGCCTCCGGCTGAGCCTGTAAGCGGCGAATTGCTGGATTCTTTATACGACCTGCCATTTTCACGATGTTGGCATCCGAGTTATGACAAACACGGCGGCGTGCCCGCATTAACGCCGATACAGTTCTCAATTACAACTCATCGCGGCTGCTTCGGCGGCTGCTCATTCTGCTCGATTGGATGTCACCAGGGGAAGCAAATCAGCTCAAGGTCGATTGATTCGCTGCTGAACGAAGCGGAGATTATTCGAAATCACTATCTTTTTCGCGGCACGATTGAAGACATCGGGGGACCATCGGCAAATATGTATCGAATGGAATGCGAAAAAGCTCTGACTTGTACTCGTCAAAGCTGCCTGTTTCCTTCTGTCTGCAAACATGCAAAACTCGATCATGGACCTATGCTGAAGATGATGGAAGCATTTATTCGATGGAGCAAAAACGCCTCGAAACGAACTAATATATTTGTAGCATCCGGCGTCAGGCATGATATAGCTCTGAAAAGTCCTGAATATATCGATTTGCTTGTGAAGCATTTTGTCGGAGGGCATTTGAAAGCAGCACCGGAACACTATTGCTCACATGTTCTGGATTTGATGGCGAAGCCTCATTTTGAAGTTTTCGAACAATTCGAGGACCAGTTTTCCAATGCGGTTCGGCGTGCTGGTAAGAAGCTGTTTCTTGTGCCGTACTTTATCAGCGCCCATCCCGGCTGCAGCAGTGAAGATGCCCTGAAACTTACGGAATATCTTGTTAGCCGCTCATGGAAACCAAGACAGGTACAGGATTTTGTTCCTGTGCCGCAGACGTTAGCGACTGCAATGTATGTTTCCGGCGTAAGTCATGCTGGTAAAAGTGTTTATGTTTCAAAATCACGAAAAGAAAAGCGTTTGCAGGCGGCTCTTATGCAATATTATCAGCCTTGGAATAAGGAAATAGTCAGCCAGTTTTTGAGGCAAAAACGCCGGAACGACCTGTTGAAAAAAATAAGCTTCATCAGCAGAACAGAGAAATACTAAATCCGAAATTTTATGTGATAATATGAAAAACCTTGCTTTCGGATTTGCATTTGGATAGAATATTACGATATTTTAGTAATACAAATACATGAATTAAAAAGGGCCAGTTCTTGTATGAGGACTGGTTTTTTTAATATATAAGGATTCTGCAAAATTGAAGTTAGACATACTTTAAGAAAGAAAAAATTGCTTGTGTTTAATTTTTTCTTTCTTAAACATTGAACTTAAAATATTCAAGAATAAACAGTTACAGCAACGCAGCAGAATGTATGAAGAAAATCTTTTAATCCGATTTTCTTCATACAATATATGTCTAACTTCAATTTTGCAGAACCCGTTTTATATATAGAAAATGAGAATGTATGAACCTTCGGTTCTGCTTAAATTTTTGTACGTTTTCGTACATTACCTGCTGGGGCAACTAAAGACATTATATGTGGATAGTTCTGGGAATTGTCTCGGCAATATTTCTGGGAATGTATGACATCAGCAAGAAGCACGCACTTAATAAGAATGCGGTGCTGCCGGTCTTGTTTTTTTCAACTTTTTTCGGTGCGCTAGCCATTCTGCCTTTCCTGATATTGTCTCATGTTGCACCGGAAACGATGATTAGCTGCAAATTATATATCCCTCCCTTGACCTGGTCGGGACATCTTAATCTTTTAGCCAAGTCTGCGCTTATTACTGTCGCATGGATGATGAGCTACTTCGCTTTGAGTAATCTGCCAATATCCGTTATTTCCCCGATTGGTGCATTCGGCCCTGTCTGGACGCTTATTGGCGCGATATTATTATTCCATGAAAATCCTTCACATATCCAGTTTCTCGGCATTGCAGTTATCATGGCATCATACGGCTGGCTTTCTGTAGTAGGACGCAGCGAAGGAATTGTTTTCTATAAAAACAAGTGGATTTTATTCTCGATTTTATCAACAATGCTTGGCGCTGTAAGTGCAATGTATGATAAGCAGATGATTCAGCGATGGGAATATTCGCCTTTGGCTGTTCAGGCATGGTTCACGATTTATATTGTACCTCTGATGGGAATTGTAACTATGTTTTTCTGGTGGCCCGGGCGGAGTCGCTTTACGCCGTTCAGATGGAGATGGAGCATTATCCTGATTGGTCTTATGCTCCTTGCAGCCGACTACCTTTACTTCAAGGCGTTAAGTTATACAGGCTCGCTTGTCGGAATGCTTATAACATTGCGTTGCAGTTACATTGTTATATCGCTCGTGGCTGGAGGCATTCTGTTCAAAGAAACTCAGTTATCCCGTAAGGCATGTGCTCTCTGCGGCATATTAATGGGCGTATTTTTAATCTTTCTTTCAAAATGACATGCGAAAAATGAAGACACTGATTAACACGGAAAATGTTAGACACGGATTAACACAGTTGGCCTTCGGCCAAACACGGATTAAAGTATTAATTTTTTATTTTTAATTTTTATAAATCAGTGAAGTCTGTGTCTAATAAATAAAAACAGTGTTAATCCCGCGTAAATCCGTGTCAAAAAAGATAATTTATAGAATGGAGAAATTTATGCGAACAATACTTACAACCGCGTTGCTTTTGAGCTGCAGTAATATTTTCATGACATTTGCATGGTATGGACATTTGAAAAATCTGGCTAATCGTCCCTGGATTATCGCTGCTCTTGTAAGCTGGGGGATTGCTCTTTTCGAGTATCTTATACAGGTGCCTGCTAACAGGATTGGCTATACGGCTATGAATCTGGGGCAGCTTAAAATCCTTCAGGAAGTGATTACGCTGTCTGTTTTTGTTCCCTTTTCCATCTTTTACATGAAAGAACACTTCCGGCTTGATTACCTCTGGGCGGGCATTTGTATTTTAGGCGCAGTCTTTTTCATTTTCCGCTCAAAATTGTTCGGAGCATAATTTCTTTCCTTATGAAAGATATTATTATTCCCTATTTATTTTCTGTCGAAGTTTTGATTGTTTCTGTACCAGGTATTTTCTCAAGCCACCAAGAAATGGAAGTTGTATTCGGATCGGTTGCCCTGCTGGAATCTATTTGAGATGCCGAGCTGCTTCTGTCCACTTGAACAACTGCGAGGTTATTTTCAGATGTTAAAACTGCAACGTAATATTTTTTATTCTTTACACCAAATTCCTCTGATAGCTGTGTACTTTTTTTCAGGTCTGGTAATATATTTCTTGCACTGGTTATAGCTTTTTCCCATGTCTGGTCACCGGGAATAGTCAAGATTCTTACAGAAGAATCAGGATTGCTTTTTGATATAGTTGATGAATTATTATTCCAGGAAATATCATAATATAACGAAGATTCAGGCTTTTTTACTCTGTCGAGTTCTAATTTAGTATCAGCAGTGACATCTGTTTTCATATAAGGCACCAAACCAGCCTTAATAATGTCAATCGGCAGTTTTTCAAAAGGTCCCGCGGTATCATTGGGTACTGTTACTCTTAAAATTGTTACGCCTTCAAAGTTCCTGCATAATTGAATAAATTCCTGCGCGGTTTTGTTTTCATCTGCTGAAAATATAAAAACAGCCTTCAGGTAAGTGTTATAAAAAACACTATTTCTAAGCGAAGAAGTTTTCCATCCAAGATTTTTTAATCCTGATGGTTTTTTGTCATCAAGAATATAAAGCGTTTCATTGTCTCCTGACAGTAATTCAAGTATATAATCTTCTGGTCCGGGTGTTCTTAGAGAAGCAAGCTGTCTTTTTGCTTCATTTATTAGAGATCTTGACTTGGGGTATTTTGAGATAAATTCACTGAATTGCTGAGTCGCTTGTTTTTCATCGCCTTTGGCCAAATAGCAGCATCCGATTCTGTATGCAGCTTGAGCGGCGATTTCCGTCTTATTTTCAGAATCAGATAACACCTGTTGATAGATTTTGATTGCCTCATCGTAATTTTTTTCGGCTTGTTCTGCGTAAATACCTTCCTGAAGCAAATCGCTCGCAGATTTGGTTTGGCTGGCTAATATTTTCGGTATGGCAGTTAATAATAAGAAAATAATTATCGCTTTATTCGTATTCATAAATTTTAACCTTCTCATAATAAGACTCCTTTTATGTTAAAATATCATAAAAACATTTATTTTGATAGAAATATTTTCCAATATTTTTTTATTCTTTTCATGCAATAAAAATCTGATATGATACGTCTGTCATTAGATTTTTAGTACAGAAAAGGTCTATATTCAATTTTTAGGAATTAAAGATGAAAAGAATACTGATTTCCGGCGTGTCGGTTTCTCTGGCTCTTGGATTACTTTTCAGTACAGGAGCTCAGTCGCAAACGAAAAACGAAAAAGCATTCCAGGGCTACACCCTTTTTCAAACGTTATTTGGTACTACTACCTACCTTATAAATATGGATGGTGAAGTTGTTCATAAATGGGAAATGGATACAGGTGCTGGATTCAGTACATATTTTCTCGATAATGGTAATCTGTTAAGATCCGCATCCAGAACTGCCGGAATGATGGGTGGGGGTATGGGAGGATTTGGCGGACGCGGCGGCAGGGGAGGTCAGCGGGGCGGCGCATCAGCGGCTCAGCAAGGTGGAAATGAAAGACGTCAGCCGGGCGGAATAGGAGCCGGAGGTAAAATACAGAAAATTAAATGGGATGGAAGTTTGGACTGGGAATATATATATGCAACTGACACAGAAGTTCCTCATCACGATATCGAACTAATGCCAAATGGTAATATTCTCCTTATATGCTGGGATGCTAAAACTGCTGAAGAATCTATCGCGGCTGGACGTAATCCAGCATTTCAGTCTGGAGAACAAAATCCAGATTGTATTGTAGAAATTAAAACTACAGGACCTAATACTGCGGAAGTTGTTTGGAAATGGTATGCATGGGATCATTTGATTCAGGATTTTGATCCGAACAAACCCAATTATGGGAATGTTTCTGAACATCCGGAATTGATTAATATTAATTATACAGACAGTTGGGATGAATCCGCACAAAGTGCCGGACAAGGCAACCGCCGCGGTGGTGCAGGTGGCGGTATGGGTGGAGGTATGATGGGAGGAGGCCCAATACCTGTAACGGACTGGACTCATCTAAATGCTATCGATTATAACGCTGAACTTGATTTGATTATCGTCAGCAGCTATACGTTCAGTGAAATCTGGGTAATTGATCATAGCACAACTTCAGAACAGGCAAAAGGTCACACTGGCGGCAAACATGGTAAAGGCGGCGACCTGATTTATAGATATGGAAATTCTGCCGCTTACAAACAAGGTACAATTAAAGACAAAAAATTATTCAGCCCGCATGATATTCACTGGATAGAAAAAGGTTTACCGGGCGAAGGTCACCTGCTCATTTTCAATAATGGTCCAAATCGCCTGGATGGGAGTTATTCTTCTGTCGAAGAGTTTATTCTTCCTATGGACGATAATGGTAATTTTAAGAAGAATGGTCAAATATTTGCAGATGTAGAACCTGTTTGGCAATATATGGATCCGAATAACAAAACTGACTTTTATGCTATGAATATTTCCGGTGCACAGCGATTGCCAAACGGCAATACTTTGATATGTGAGGGTTCCAGTGGTCACTTTTTTGAAGTCACATCAGATAAGGAAATTGTATGGGAATTTGATTATTCTAAAAGCGGATTAAGCGGTGGTGCCGGTACAGGAGGCGGCGGAATGATGGGAGGTATGATGGGTGGATTTGGCGGCATGGGCGGCGGTGGAGGTTTTGGTGGTATGAGAGGTATGGGAGGCGCTCCTGCGGATGCGAACTCTGCTGCTCCTGATATGGCGGCACCTCAGGGACAAAGAGGACCCGAAATGCGAGGCCAAATGGGGCAGGGCACAGGAGCAGGTCTTGCTGGTGGAGCAGGAGCAGGTGTCGCACGTGGCGGTGCTCGCGGTGGCGGCATGGGCGGCGGCTTTAATATGGCTAACCAGATTTTCCGCGCCGTTCGTATCCCTGCTGATCATCCGGCACTGAAAGGAAAAGAACTGACTCCTGAAAATAATGGCACTGAAAATTGAAGAAGCTGACTTTTTGAGTGAGTAATAATATGGACAGCTACCATTCTTTGTCTGTGACAATTTTTTCCACTTTTTAAGGTCGAGAAGCTCATTTTTAACTTTTTCGCCTGTATGAGCGGCGGCACTCGACCATTTATATCGCCAGGGAAGATGACACATTTTCGCACGTAAAGGATTCAGTTCGACATATTTCGATACGAGCCAGAAGCCTTTTTCATCAAGAGCACTTGGCATAGGAAAGATTTTATATGTTTCCTCTTTTCATGCAATAAAAATCTGATACTATATGTCTGTTATGGGTCGTAACGTGCTGGAAAGGTCTATATTCTTTTATGGAGAACGAACGATGAAAAAAAAACTATTTATTAACGTATCGGCGCTATTAGCACTTGTATTTGTTTTTGCCGGAAGTGCCGCTTCACAAACGAATTACGAAAAAGCCTTCAAAGGCTATACGCTGTTTACAACATTAATGAGTAATACTACATACCTGATAAATATGGATGGCGATATAGTTCATACGTGGCAGTTAAGCTCATCATCTGCTTTCAGCACGTATTTTCTCGATAACGGCCATATATTCCGTGCCGCTTCGAGAGGTGGTGGCGGCGGTATGGGCGGATTCGGAAATAGAGGAGGTGTCGGGGGCGCCTCACCCTCGAATCGCGGGCAAGATGCCAACGAAACTCGTGTTGACGGACGGGGACAGGGTGGTTCTCCTCAGATGCAGCGTCGTGGAGGTCCGGGCGGCGGCGGAGTTGGAGCAGGCGGAAAGATTCAGGAAGTTGACTGGGATGGAAACCTTGTCTGGGATTTTGAATATTACACTGATAAAGAAGTACCTCATCATGATATTACTAAGATGCCAAATGGTAACGTGCTGATTGTTTGCTGGGATGATAAAACAGATGAAGAAAATATCGCAGCCGGACGCAATCCGGAATATCAGACGGCTGCATTACCTCCCGATTGTATTATAGAAGTTAAGCCGACAGGTAAAACAACAGGCGAAGTTGTCTGGAAGTGGTATGTCTGGGACCACCTGATTCAGGATTTTGATCCGAACAAACCCAATTATGGCAAAGTTGCCGAACACCCTGAGCTTATCGACATCAATTATTCTGAAAGCTGGGCTGACCAGCCGGCTGCCGCCGGTACAGGACAGGCAAATCGTGGAACTGGCGGATTTGGCGGCGGGCGGGGCGGATTTGGCGGCGGAATGGGCGGAGGTATGATGGGCGGCGGAGGAAGAATACCTACTACAGACTGGACTCATTTCAATGCGGTCGCATATAACGCCGAACTCGACCAGATTGTTCTTTGCAGCTATACGTTCAGTGAATTCTGGATTATCGACCACAGCACGACAACAGCAGAAGCGGCAAGTCATAAAGGCGGCAAATGCGGCAAGGGCGGAGACCTGCTCTATCGCTGGGGCAATCCCGCCGCTTATAAGTCGGGAACCGAAGCTGACCAGAAGCTGTTCTGTCCGCACAATGCACACTGGATTGATAAAGGTCTGCCGGGAGCGGGACATTTGCTTATTTTCAATAACGGCCCGAACCGGCAGGATGGACGATATTCATCGGTTGATGAGCTTGTTCTTCCGATGGATGACAAGGGCAATTACAAAATGGAAGGAAAAACCTTCGGACCGAAAGAGCCTGTCTGGAGCTATACTGATCCGAATGATAAAACGGATTTCTATGCGACGAATATTTCGGGCGCTCAGCGTCTGCCGAATGGAAATACGCTCATTTGCGTTGGACCATCCGGAAGGTTCTTTGAAGTGACCTCCGACAAGGAAATTGTTTGGGATTATAGATATTCTTCCGGAGAAGGTGCGGGTGAAAATATGATTAATGGAATCGACGTAGGCAGCATGATTTTCCGTGCTTATCGTATCGCCGCTGACCATCCGGGTCTGGCAGGAAAGGGGCTGGTTCTAAAAAAATAAGATACAGAAAAATAAGTGAAAAATTTTACCGTTTTTTTGTAAGAAAAGGACATGAATAAAAGAATATTTGAAGCAGCAATGTTCTTCATCCTGATTTTATTATCAAAGTAAAACCCGATAAAGTTAATAATGGCGGCAAAATCGGATTCGGAATAATGGAAACTCAAATCTTCCGAGTTTATCATTATACCTCAGATTATCCCGGCCTGAAAGGAAAAGAACTGAAATCAAAAAATAATTACGCTCAATACAGCTTATTGACAAGCGATTCTAAGTTGCATTATGATAATATCATGCCAAGAATAGTTGTACCGGATTATACTCATCATATTACCCATCGTGGTAATAACACTCAGGCCGCTATTTTGAAAGTTTGAAAGTATGAATGATTCAATTACAATTAACTATGATGAAAGTAAAACTATTCCGATTTTACCTGAAAATGTGGAATTCGATAAATCAATCTCACCTACAGGATTAAAAATAAGTTTCGACCGAACGAAAAGTCCTGTTATTGGAAAGTTGGAAGTTTCTTTTAAGCCCCCTGGCCGTATGATTAGAGGTGAATATATAATGGAGTCTGTTTCTACCGATGGAACATATTCTGAATATCTTAATTTAATCCAGAAGATGAACAGCAGACAATTCAAACTGATATTTGATCCGTTTGGGTCTGTAAAATTATCCGACATTTCTAAGCCGGCTACCCAGCAGCATATGGCTAAGGGGCAATCATTATATTTAATGTCACAATCTTTTGACTTATATAGAGAAAATCTTGAATACAGTGAAACTCCCAAGCCATCATTTTTGGAGCTGCTCCTTGAACCGGGAGACAAAGGTTTTTGGGTGAGGCCGGGAGTGCTGTTTGGAAAGGACCTTAAGAATCTAAACCACGTCAGATATGGAAGAATCTCACTTTTGAAATCCGATAACACTCCCATCCTTGATCAGGAAGAAGCCCAGAAAGAGTATGAGCTTATGAAAGACAGGGTAATAAGCGGCGATGCTATATTAAATATACACTATTGCGGCGTTATCGAATTAAAACCAAAGCCCAAAAAAGATTGAAAACATGCCGAGAATAGCAAGAATAGTTGCACCCGATTATCCTCATCATATTACTCATCGCGGTAATAACAGGCAGGACGGATTTCCGCTATACACAGTACATCAACCGGATGCACAAAATAACAGGCCATCTCTGGGAAGGAAGGTTCTATTCCTGCACCCTTGATAATAAAGGCTTCTGGCTCGCATCGAAATATGTCGAGCTAAATCCGATTCGTGCGAAAATGTGCCGCCTTCCATGGCGGTACAAATGGTCAAGTTCTGCCGCTCATACAGGCGAAAAAGACAAATCGCGCCTTCTCGACCTGAAAAAGTGGAATAAAATGGTAACAGACAAAGAATGGCAAAAAGAGCTTCTTAGGGGATTAGACCTTGAGCAGATTAGTAAACTTCGCCTGAGCACCAATTACAGAGGGACACATGTTTTTTTTTGTCGCTCATGCTATTTGACATAAAAAATGAAAATCGGATACAAATTAGAAGCTCTTATATCTAATTTCTAAATCCTAAAAAAGAATAAATGAGCAAAACATAAATGTATTAAACATTTGAATTTTCGTAATTTGGATTTTTTTAGAATTTCGGTTTTAGACATTAGAGCTTGTTGTTCTCAGTTAAATGGTGGGGTAGAACCCCACCCTACATTTTAAAAGGAGAAACAATATTATGTCAACAGAAATGCAAATCAAAGCCAAATTGTCTGGGGATAGGGGATAGCGTATAGGGTATAGAAACTTAAGACTTTTATACATTTGACTTATGAACTTATTTGTGAAACAAAGCCAAATTAGAACTAATGACCAAATACTAACGATTAACGACAGTAATGCTGCGAAACAAAGCCAAATTCGACAAGAATACAGTGGCTTAGCCATCCCCAAGGGAAACACAGGATACAGTATCAGGATTGAAAAACAAAGCCAATTTGCAATTGGGCGATTTGATTAGTCTGAATTAGAAATTATTATTCAGGTATTCCGGCTTGCCGTCGTCGCTGTCGTAAGTCGAAGATTCTTCAGAGTCTGCACTGATGCAGATTCTGTGGATTCGCTCGGCTTTTTTAGTATTGCTATCAACGGTAACTAAAATGCCGTTCATTTTGACATCGCGTGAAGCTATCTCGAATGGGAAGGGCATTTGGGTTCTGAACGACTTAACGACATTTTCAACGCTTCGTCCGAGTATCGAATCGTGCGGGCCTGTCATTCCGATATCGGTAATGTATGCCAGGCCGTGCGGGAAAATTCTCTCGTCTGCTGTTACTACGTGCGTGTGGGTACCGAAACAAACGCTCGCGCGGCCGTCAAGGTGATAGCCCATAGCGACTTTCTCGCTGGTTGCTTCAGCGTGGAAATCGACAACGATAATGTCAGCCTTCTGCTGTATTTGAGGCAGGATTCTATCGGCGGCGTTGTATGGGCAATCTGCGGGTTTCATGAATAGTCTGCCAATCAATGCAAGAACTCCAACTGTAGTGCCTTTTGAAGTTTTATAGATGGCAAAACCCTTGCCCGCAGCCCGTTCGGACATGTTTGCCGGGCGCACGATACAATCTGAAGTTTCAAGAGTTGGTATAATGTCTCTTTTGCGATATGTATGGTCGCCGAGAGTAATGAGGTTTACGCCGCTGCGAAGAAGCTTTTCGTATATTTGGGGCGTGAGGCCCGAGCCTCCGGCGGCGTTCTCGGCGTTGGCTATTACGCAGTCGACTTCCTGCTCTTTGACCAGCGTTTTCAGCTTTTCTGCGATAATGCGCCTGCCTGGCCTGCCGACAATGTCACCAATACATAGAATGTTTATCTTCATATTATTTTGCGAACTCGATGCAGCGTACTTCGCGCAGCAGGGTGATTTGCACTTCGCCTGGATAGGTCATTTCGTCTTCGACCTTTTTGGCGATATCGCGTGCGATTTTCATCGCGGCAGCGTCATCGACCTGCTCTGCTGAAACAATAACGCGGATTTCACGTCCTGCCTGTATTGCGTATGCGTTTTCGACTCCTTTGAATCCGCTTGCGATTTCCTCGAGCTTTTCCAGCCTCTTAATGTATCGCTCAAGTGTTTCGCGTCTTGCGCCCGGCCTGGAAGCGCTGATCGCATCCGCCGCGGAAACAAGCGGGGTATATGGATTATCAGGCGGAACATCACCATGATGACCTGCTACTGCATTGAGAACTATGGGCGATTCGCTGAATCTCTTGAGGAAATTCACGCCGATGGAAGGGTGATTGCCTTCTACTTCATGGTCTATTGCTTTGCCTATATCATGCAGTAATCCAGCCCTTCTTGCAATTGAGCCGTCAAGGCCAAGCTCATCAGCCATAACCTGTGCGAGGAATGCGACTTCGACACTATGGCGCAGTACGTTCTGGCCGTAGCTGGTCCTGTAGTTTAGCGCTCCTATCAGGCTTAGAACCTTATTGCTCAGTCCTCTTACATTTGTTTCAACTGCGGCGTCTTTACCAAGTTGCAGAATCTTGTGGTTAATGTCTTTTTTCGTCTGGGCGACAAGCTCCTCGATACGTGAGGGATGTATGCGTCCATCCTGTATAAGCCGTTCCATCGACAGGCGTGCTACTTCGCGCCTGACGGGATTGAAGCCGCTAACGACAATCATTCCGGGCGTATCGTCAACGATAACATCTACTCCGGTGGCTTTTTCGAATGCGCGGATGTTGCGTCCTTCTCTGCCGATGATTCTGCCCTTCATATCGTCGTTTGGAATTTCGACGGTTGAGACGGTCGCTTCGCAGGTCTGGTCTGCGGCGTAACGCTGAATGGCTGTGTTGATTACTTCCCTGCATTTTTCATCTGCTGTTTCAGTTGCTTCCTGGACTTTGCGCTGAATCAGAGATGACATTTCGTGCTCACATTCATCCTCAAGACGTTTGAGCAGAAGCTCTTTTGCCTCTTCCATGCTCATAGACGTAATTTTCAGCAGTTGATTTTTCTGCTGTGCTATTATGGAAGAAAGCTGTTTATCTTTTAAATCTACATTGTATAATCTTTTCTTCACTTCCTGCTGCTGCTGTTTCAGGGCATTTTCCCTCTGCTGGAGATTTTCGGCCTGGCGTTCGACAACATCTTCGCGTTTTGTTAATCTCATTTCTGTTTCATGAAGATCTGCCCTGATTTTGTTGGATTCGATTGTAAATTCTTCTCTTTTTTTAATGGCTTCCGACGCTGCTTCCAACTCAGAAGCTTTTTTAATATTTTCTGCTTCTTTCTTGGCACCGTCAATTTGTCTTTGTAAATCCTGCTCGAATGTTTTTGCTTTTGCTTTGGTAATCATTTGGAAAACAACGACAGTTAAAGCAACACCCAGAATAAAAGCGATAATTGAAACTAAATTGTCAGGAATGTTTGAAAGCATTGTATCCAGGATGCCCAAATCCATAATAATGGCATTCATATCTTATACCTTTACCTTTCCCAGTAATTTTCTAATTTTTTTATATTGATGGAAAGGATTGTGGACATTCTCGGAGAGAAGTTTCAAAGAAATGAACGTGATTTAAATAATTCCCTACCGGGAGCAGGTTTTTATCTCTGTTTATCCAATAATAAAGCAAGACACGCTCGTGAAGATAATAACTCCATTAAGTGTGCCTTTTGTCGCAGCAGAACTGCCTTGATATAACCCCGTTTGGTTTTATTATAAGAAGTTCTTTTAGTAATGTTATTGATAAATACCCTGTTTAACCTGCGTTTCCCTCGCGAATAATCGAATACTTTTCCAAAAAGATTTCGTTTCACGTTAAATTTACTTTTCAGCATTATGAAGCGAACCATAATCAGATTCTCGATGTATATCAGTACAAGCATCATTTTAATTCTCTTAATAATTGCCGAAAAAGCCTCTTTGTAACTTAACTGCCTATGGAGAAAGGAATTATATCATTCTTTCCCCGTTTGTTCGTCCCTTAAACCTCAAAAATATGAGTTTTTAAGAACTTTTCAACAATCCAGTTCATCAATTGTTTTTTAACTAATCAGTATCATAGAGTATATCGAAATTTCGGTCAAGCAAAATTATGAAATATTCCTGATTTAGTTCAATAATGAGGTTTTAGCACATTTAAGGCACTTATAGAACAAAACCGTTAGTCCTGAAATTTCAGTTAAAAATGATGTTTTTACATATTTTCCACTGTAACCTATTTATTTTTGATGTACATTGATGTAATGATGCAAATGCAATACGACAGGAATGAGCTTGAGAAGCTTTCTCGAAGAGAGCCTGGAGCGGTTGAACAGTGGTTTCGCCGTTATGCAGATGCAGTGTTTACGTTTGTGTATTATAAAGTAGGCAGGGATAAGGAATTGGCACAGGATATTGTGCAGGATACGTTTCTTGAAGGTATTACAAGACTATCCCGTTATGACTCTCAAAAGGCAGATATGTATATATGGCTTATAATTTTAAGCAGGAATCATATAAAAAAGGCGCTGCGAACAAAAAAACGCTCTTTGGCAACTGCCTGTATAGATTCAACGGACAGGAAATACCTTGATTATTGCAGAAAATTGTCCTGTCAATTAATTCCGGATGAAATTGTTCATACCCGCGAAATAGCAGAGCTTGTGCATATTACGTTATCGGACATTCCTGCCGGTTATGGTGAAATATTGAGACAGCATTATTACAATGGCGACTCACTTAAGCAAATCGCTGCTTTGAGACAGATTACCGAGGGGGCCGCCAAAGTGCTTCTTTTTCGGGCTCGGAAATCGTTCGAGAAGGCGTTTTTGAAATTGGCCGGTAATTCAGACCTCGCAGATTTAAGGGCAGGTGATTAAAAATGGAAAAGAAAGACTTTTTTGAAGAAAATATTAAAAATCTCATTTTTTCGCATGGAGAGGAACTGAAAATGGACGAAGAACAAAAAAAGAAAATTATCGAGCACCTCATCACTAAAAGTAAGAATGGTCAGATTAAAGAAAAATCTCGCTTCTATAATTTCCAAAAGCTGGCTATAGCCGCGGCGGTCGTATTAGTCCCGGCTTTAATAGCTATTTATCTCCTTATGTTTTCCAGTCAGAAAATAGAGATACCACCCGAACTGGCTTCCATGAGTGTTGAAGAATTAGTTAAGCTTAACTATGACTCATCACAAAATACCTATGATACCAACATTGTAAAATACGCATTAAAACAGGCCCTTGAAAAAGCTCCTCCTGAAGAGGTAATTAAAATAGCGAAGAGCCTTATTGGTAAAGAAATGAGAGAGATGTCACAACTTGCAGCTCCGCCGGTTCATCCTGTAAGTGATTCAATAGGTTATGCAAGAAAAACATTTCAAGAGGTAGTTGAGGAATCCAACCTGTTTGTTCATGCAAGACTCATAAACTGCAATTTAAATGTTGAAGATATTATAGCCGCTCTTGTCGATAAGGAGAAATTCGGTCGGGAAGAAGATTACATGAGCAAATATAAGGTGACAATTCAGTTATATGTGATTGACAGCCTGCCGAAAAATATGTTGAAAAAAGGCAAGACAATTACCATTCCAACTGTTTTGTACGAAGACCAGCTTAACGCGATTAAGAAAAATTCTGATTACTATTTCGCGATGGTTCAAAACAAAGGAAATGTTCCGGCGTTCCTGGGAAATTTTTCCGGCGTTTATCCTGTCGATTTTAATAAGCCTGCAAATATCGAACTGTGGCAATTCTTTAAAGATGCGCAGGATATACTTCTTGCCGGACAATCTCCAAAATTGGAGACAATTGACTACTGGATTTCAAAATTAGAAGGTGACACTTTGAAATTGGCGTTGGAATATATTGAAATATTGCCTTATGATCTTATACCTTCAAAATCCCTTATGGATAGTATAGAACTCAAATATCAAGATTTATTATTACAGAAGGAAAATACAGTTGTAAATGCATCAAAAAATGGCGAGCGTGATTTAATCTTTTTTGCTTATAACGAAACAAGAAAATTAAGCTATGATAATATAACTGTATTTGAGAAAGCCATGAGTCTGTTTTTGCGAAAGGGTGACATTGAAAGCATGAAAAAAATGCTGCAATTATTCGAGGAAGATATCAAGCTTGGCGATAATAGCTTTCTGTGGTCTCAAATCGAAAGGGCTGAGTTGCAGTCGCTAATTATTAGAATGGTTGCATCTGTTGAGGAAATAAATATTGGAGAGCGATTATTGAATCTGTACAAAAGGTATAAAGATATACCATTAGCTACAGGTCCCTACAGCCGTAATTCTTTAAGTTTTGCTCAGCCATATTTTTCAGGTCGATTATTTGCGGCTGTTATTGACAATGTTATAAAAATGCCTATTGAAGATGTTCAGCCTATGCTTTTAGATATTCTTGATTCTCCTTTAGATTTCAAATTATACGATGCGCCAACATTTAAAAAAATATGGGGAGCTTTATCATTGAGTGGCAGTTTTGATATGCGTTCTTATCTTGAGGAATTCCTTGCTGAGCCGAATTTGGCTGATATAAACGTGTATCCGCCTGCAGATAAGAATTATCATGAGTATTCATTATCGGTATTTGAAGAAGCGGCTTTTGATGTGCTCCAGTCATTGCCTTCTAATAAACGTCCTGCGCGTAAAGAATTGCTTAATCATTTGATTCAAATCTTCGAAAGAAATAAAGGCGAAAACCGCTATTTTATAAATAAAAAATTAAAAACGATTCTTCGACCGGAAGATACGGAAATCTTACCTGTTCTTAAGTATTTTCTCAGTATGGATTACAAGCCTAATACTGCCAATGGTACAGAGGATATTATTATAGATATTATGCATGACCCGAGTTTAGTACCTTATATCAAAGCGGCTATTGACAAGATTCCGGATAATTCTGATGAAATATCATTATTGATGGCTTTATATGCTTGTGGTGAAGAAGAATACGTAATATCGAAAGCGCTTGAAATATTTGCCGAACCTCTCAGAGAAGATAATGCAAGGAATTTACTGGACGACTTGCGATTAAGGTCTTATTTGATTTTATTTCTTGGCAAAACACAACAAACCGATCTTTTACCATTAATAGAAAAATATACGACAAAAGAATATGATGAAAAATACAGGGACTTTTCTGATGATCTTACAGGAAGGGTGATAGGATACACTTTGAATGATTTGATGCAAAATGCGATAATGGCTTTAGCCAGACTCGGAGAAAAATCATCGATTCCGAGATTGCGTGAAATTTATCATACAACAGATGACATACGTGTTCGGATTGTCTCTGCTCTTGCTTTATATTACAATGGTGACAAGACAGGCGAAAAGATCTTGCGATATTTTGTCGAAGGTACTCAAAGAAATGTTCCTGAAATTGAAATGCGATGGTTTGTTGACTTAAACGGCGGTGCGGCATTTCAGTCTGTAATAAAATCATATCTGCGAAATGAACTTACAGATGCTTTATGGCTGGAAAAATTCACATATTCTCTGGATCGTGCTGATACAGATATTGAGACGAACTTTTATAAAGAACACAGGCGAGAAATACTTAATAAGGTAGTTGAACACCTTAACAATAAAGACAGAGAAGTTAGAGGAATTGCAATTGAAATGCTAAGAAAAGCTACGGGGCAAAACTTTGGTTTTGATAGCGGCAGGTATGCAGGTCAACAGGAGGATATAATTCAGAGATGGAGAGAATATTTAAAAAGTGAACAGGAATAGGAAAGATGAATAATGTTACTATTCTCTTTGTTCCTATTCCTGATTAGTCCGGCATGTTAATGAGTAAATGCTTGGATATAGCTGATAATCTCTTTTTCTCGCGTCTTGCTTTTGGAGAAAAGAAACTCCACGGGCTTGACGATTGTTTGAGCCTTTTTTGAGGTTTTACCCTTTCAGGCCAGTTATCCGCCGCCAGAGGTTTTGAATGCACAAAAGCCCCGGAATCTTTATATGCTATGTTATCTACCTGCGGTATCCATACACCATCAAAAATTTTTGCCACATCCTTGTGCAAACCAGCCTGATGTTTCAGCATGGCTAATCCTTTCTGTCGGCGGCACGCGGCTCAAACAACTAACCGCGATCCACTGCACAAAATGTTTGCACTAAATCGGCATATAAAAGCGCTGGAAAAACCTGTTTTTCAGCACCCTGCCTCACAAAACAACCCTTTTCTTACTTATAATATAATCAATCAAAACAAGAGTGTCAAAAAAAATATCAAATAAAACTTCGAGTTTAAATATTTCCCGTTTTTTATCGGACAGGCTCGAGTTTATATTCTACTAATCCGGGCGATTCGGGCCATTCCCATTGTGCCAGAATATACAGATGGTCGATGAATATACTGCTCGAAGAATCATCATTATAAATCTGGAATTGAAGCTTGTTCATTTTTTCCGGGGTATCAACAAAGCTCGCGGCATCCCATGAATCGATAGCATCGTTCTTTTCGCCTTCACGTATCGGAGCGACTATCGTGAACCAGACATCCGGATTGTCCGGCCAGTCTTTGCCTATGGTCCATTTCTCTTTTTCCGCCTGATATAAATCCTGTTCATAATGTTCTATGAAGATAACAAAAGATGTTATCTTCGCATTATGCGGCATTGTAATATTTGAAAAATCGAACGCTATATAAGAATCCGGTTTAATTTCCAGATATTTATTGTCGCTAATCGTTACAATATTTGCATCCTGTTTTTCGGAAAAGATATTTTTGCCTTCATTGTCATAGCCTTTGGTTACGTTCAGCGTCGAAATCTTTGGAGGCGCAGGATCTACCTGTATTGTGAAGGTCTGAGTAGAAGAAGCCGGAATATCGTTATTATCGGTGACTTTTACAGTAACCTGGTTCGACATGGAAAGAATGTCATTCGGCAGCCATTCTATAATTCCGGTATTTTCGCCGATAGTCATGCCATCTGGTTTTGCCAGCAGGGAGTAAGTGAGTTTATCACCGCCGTCAGGGTCAACAGCATTCACTTCATATATATATAAAACATCCAGCATCGCGGTTGTTACCGGAGTCGAGATGATTCTCGGTGAATCATTCAACTGCGTGATTTTTATTTCAACTTTGCCTGCTGCTGTTAATCCATCCGGGTCCTGAGCATTATAAGTGAAACTGTCTGTGCCGTAATAATTTGGCTCCGGAATATATTTCAACGTGTTATCAGGATTGATTTCAACTGTGCCATGAGAGCCCTGTGTGACATCTTTTATTGTCAGGGGATCTTTATCGAGGTCGGTGTCATTGGCGAGCACATTGATTTTTTCGATTGGCTGGTCTTCGTATGTTTCCGCAGCGTCATCCTTTGCGGCTGGCGGATCATTGACCGAATTTACAGTAATATATACAACCGCCGGACTGCTTTTGGTTTTGCCGTCACTGACTGAGAATTTGAAGCTGTCAATCCAGCTAAAGTCCTTGTTTGGTGTATAAGTCATTTCCGGTCCTGTTCCGCTTAAAGTTCCGCCCGTCGGCTCCCTTTCGATAATATAAGTCAGTATGTCACCATCCGGATCATTGGCTTCAAGAACGAAAGTCGCAGGAGTATCTTCGTTAAGGAAAATGCTGTTGCCGCTAACGGCAACCGGCGGATCTTCCACAGGGGTTATGTTAATTGAAACATTTGCTGCTGCGCTTTGGCTTGTTCCGTCGCTCACCTTAAAGCTGAAACTGTCCGAACCGCTGTAATTATTATCAGGAGTGTAAATCAGGTTGGGCCGAGTCGGGCTTAGAGTCCCGTGAGACGGCTGCGATACGATATGATATGTTAATGTATCACTATCCGGGTCAGTTCCCGCCAGTGTGACAGGCAGAGGCATATCTTCCTGTGTTGTTAATTCAGCCGGTTTCGCAACCGGCGGGTCGTCGATGCTTTTGACGGTAAGTGTAACTGCTGCGACAATGCTGTCCTGCATGCCGTCATTGGTTTTATAAGTAAAGCTGTCAGTACCGCTGTAATGATCATTAGGTGTATATGTCAGATTTGGAATATCTCCGCTGAGTTTCCCATATAACGGCTCTGTCATAATTTTATAAGTTAAAGTGTCATCGTCCCGGTCGCTGCCTTTAAGTGTAATAGTGACAGGTGCGTTTTCGACAGTACTTATTGAAAGAATTTCTGCTGCCGGGGGATTATTGGCGGTTATATTAATTAATATTGTTTCTGGTTCACTGTTCAAGTCACTGTCATTTGTCACGAATGTGAAACTATCCGTTCCCATGAAGCCGGAATTTGGAGTATAAACAATTTTCCCGCTTGTTTTGAATCCGGGAGACTGACTTATTGTGCCGTTTTTAGGTTCTGTGCTGATTGAAAAAGTTAAATTATCGCTGTCGGAATCTTTTCCTGTTAGAGTAATAGGAAGAGATTTATCGAGTTTTATTGATAGAGTTTGCGGATTAGCGGCAGGGGGGTCATTTACCGGCGTTACCATAATTGAAACTGTGGCCGTATTACTGTCAGCTCTTTTGTCACTAACCATAAAAGTGAAACTGTCCGGTCCGGTGTAATCCTCTTCCGGTGTATAGGTCAGTTCTGGCGCTATGCCGCTTAATATTCCATGCGCAGGATCATTTATGACTTTATAAGTCAAATCATCTCTATCCTTATCGTTGGCTGTCAGGAAAAACTGTGTCGGAGTATCTTCCGGAACATTAACATTACCTGGTTCGGCTGTCGGAGGATTATTTATAAATGTTACTACAGCTACTGCGATTGTAATAATAAGCAGTACAAGTAAAAACAGGATTTTGCCTATATGATTCTCTCTTTTGGGAATATAATATTGTCCGGTACTTTTTATCTTTCGGGGAGGTATGGTTTCTTTAGCCGGAGCGTATTCCTCTTCAGGGGCAGAATCTTCAGCCTGCTCCTTCGATTTTTCAGCAGGTTCAATAATAATTTTTACGTCGGAAGTCTGTATTTTGTCAACAATTTCCGCTATTTCCTGCGGTTCTTTTACTGTATCTTTATTTTCGGAATCCAGGATTTCTTTGGCTAAAGCCTTGTATTCGGCAGTTCCTTTGCTTTCCGGGGCATAAGTCAGTATCGACTCGCCTGCACTTGGCGCCTCAGCTAAACTTATAGTTCTATGAATTACCGTCTTAAATACGAGGTCACCAAAAAATTTCTTCATTTGCTGCTCTACCTGCTGGCTCAGGGCTGCTCTGTCTTCTACAAAAGTCAGAAGCAATCCCAATATCCTGATAGAGCATGGATAAAAACGCTTCCTGGCGATTTTTACTGTCTCAAGAAGCTGCTTTAATCCTTCAAGCGCATAATAATGAACCTGAACAGGGACAATAATATCCGTGCTGGCTACGAGTGCGTTGAATGTAAGCAGTCCCAGCGAAGGCGGGCAATCGATTATGCAAATGTCATACTTGCCGCTTATTTTCTTGAGCTGGTCCGCCAAGATGAATTCTTTTTGTGATACGAGAGTCATTTCCTGCTCGACCTTTGCAAGACGAATATTGCTCGGAATCAGATGCAGACCTTCGATTTTCGTATCCAGAACAGCTTTCGAGATTGAAAAACGTTTGTTGGTTATTACCTGAAAGACTGTATTTTCAAGGTTTTCAGGGTCGTAACCAAGTCCCAGCGTAGCATGAGCCTGGGGATCGAGGTCGATAAGCAGCGTCCTGTGTCCCATCTGTGCCATCGCTGCGGCAAGATTCACGGATGTCGTGGTTTTCCCACAACCGCCTTTCTGGTTTGTTATTACTAATGTTCGCATAGTTTCATATCGCTAAAAAAATCAGAACACATCAATATCGACTTTTTTACCCTGCGTCTCCTTAATTTAGCGGACAACTATCAAAATTTTGTATTGTCAGAGGAAGCTTTGATATGCCGCTAAAGCGACTTTTCACCACACCACAAACAAAATATAAAATATCATATATATTCTCCACAGTCAAGGGATTTTATCGGATGTCAGTGGATGCACGTTTTTTTTTTGTTTATCATGCCTGCATGGCCGTAAAAGTATTTTGGGACGTAAAATGAATAAAAGAGCCTGCATAATTGAATCATCTCAGCCGCCGATTATTGAATTTAGTAAGTCCTGATATAATTGTTGACAACCATTCAGTAAAGCAATAATCTCATGTCATAAAATATGCATTTGATGAATTATTGGCAGCAGAGTTAATCGAAAATATTAACAATAGTTTTGCAAAAGTTCAGTATAAATGCAGATTCAGGTTTATGAAGCATTTGGATTGCAGAAAGGAGTTTTCGGATGACCAGTAAACTTATAAGAAATTTATTTCCGGCGTTAATCCTTGTTTTTATCGGATTATGTGCTTTGGGCTGTTCCGGCTTTATGAAAGGGCAAAGCGTGAAAAAAGCGAGTTTCGAACATGTCGCAATCAATGTAAAAGACCCGGCCGCTATGGCTGATTGGTACTGCAAAAATCTTGGGATGAAAATTATGTTCAAAGGCGATGCTCCCGGCAATGCACGATTTGTCAGTGATGCCGGCGGCAATATGATGTTCGAATTATACAGCAATACATCTGCCGCTATCCCGGACTACGCTTCTCAGGATATGCTTGTTCTTCACTTTGCATTTCAGGTCGAGAATGTAAAAGAAACCTGCGATAAGCTGATTGAATCCGGCGCCAAATGGGATAAGGAGTTGACAAAAACTGACAGCGGCGATGAAATTGCAACACTTCGTGATCCTTGGGGAATTGCCATACAGTTTGTTAAGCGTGCCAAACCCATGATTTAAATGAACTTTTGCAAAAATGAGAAAAGGCATACTTTTGCAAAACTTTTAATTTAAATTGTGCACGGGACATCCAATAAAAAAAATATGCCAGGCCTCGCGTCCTGAATGTCACTGGATACTGAACTCAGCACTTTTGACCTGTTGTTTCTATGACGGTTTGCCAAAGATGCCCGTTCGGGTCGATTTTTTTTCTCTCTTTAATTGTCAGATCAATAGGCAGGTGGACAAAGTGCTGGTTACAGTATCCCACTACCATGTTAGTCCGGCCGGACATGCCTGCATGTGCCGCGTTTTGGCCCAACATAACACAGAAAGCGGAATCATTGGAATCAGCAGGCAGGCTGCGAATCATATAGCTTGGGTCGATATATTTAAGCGAAATAGGTATTTGGCGTGAGTTAAAATGTTTTTTGATTATATCTTTTAGGATTAAGCCGATATCGTCAAATATAACGTTGCCTGAAGCATCTTTCCTGATAGTGCCTTTATCCTGTGACAGCTGCTGAGCAAGCCCTTCGGCGACTACGATAACCGCGTGATGTTTCCTGTTAAGACGCTCTTCAAGAGTGTTCAGAAAACCGTTTACGCCTTCGAGACGGAAGGGCACTTCAGGTACGAAACAGAAATTTACATCACTATTTGCTAAAGTTGCATGTGCTGCAATGAAACCTGAATCTCTGCCCATAAGCTTAACCAATCCGACTCCGTTCCATGCTCCTTTTGCCTCCTCGTGCGCGCTGAGAATCGCTGCGCGTGTAGCTTCGACTGCCGTCGAGAAGCCGAAAGACTGCTCTATGCCTGAAATGTCATTGTCGATGGTTTTTGGTATTCCGATAATAGAAATTTTCAATTGTCTTTTTTGTATTACCCTGACAAGCTCTCTTGCTCCATGCAGCGTTCCATCGCCTCCGATAACGAACAATATAGCGATTTCCATTTTCTCAAGGGTATTGACCATATCATCAATATCCTGCGGCCCGCGCGAAGTCGATAGAATGTCACCGCCGCGTTGATGAATATCTTCTACTAATTCCGGCGTTAATAATACTGCGGGCATTGGGGCTTTCGATGACATGCCGAGATACCCATAGCGGAATCCGTAAATCTTTTTTACTCCGTATTGCCAGAAAAGGTTCAATGTGAGAATCCTGATAACATCATTGAGACCCGGGCACAATCCGCCGCAGGTGACTATCCCGCAATTGATATTTTCAGGCTTAAAGAAAATCCTTCGCCTGGGACCGGCATATTCCAGCATTGGAAGTTTGTCAGGAAAGTCTTGGTAGGCTTTCAGGTGATCCGAATGTGAATAGAGACTGATTTTTTCATTATCTTCGGTGAAATGACAGCGGTTTTGCGCCAGTGGAGACTCGTATGTCGGAGTACCAAGCTTATCGATAGTCAAGTCATTTAGTTCTTCAGGTTTTAAGAAATCTGCATCCATGTTTGGATTATGCTTTAAATTATATCTGTCTGTCAAAGGATTTCCGGGAAGTAAGATAAGTTTTTTATGATGAGGTTTCTTTCAATAAAAAAGGAGCTCCATTTTGCGGAGCTCCTTTATAGATTAACGGTAATTTTCCAGTTTTATTTTTCTTCCTTTCTGACATCTTCCATGGATTCATCCAATTCGCCTTTTATTTGCTCCATTCTTTTTCTCGAATCTTCAATAAGCTTTTTGGTTGTTTCGCTTACAAGTTCCTCAAGATTTTCCGGAGCTTTATCGATAACGCTTGGCCTGATGAACACGAGAAGCTCGGTATTTTCCTTGTTAATGGTATTGTGACTGAATAAAGGTCCAATTAAAGGTAAATCTCCCAGTCCGGGTATCTTATATGTTATTTCCGAATCCTTCTGGAAGAGAATTCCGCCGAGAATCAGCGTATCACCATCCTGTATAATCATGTTGGTTGTGCTGTTCATCTGGCTGAGAATATCCATGTTGCCCAAACCTTTGTCACCTGTTTGCTGCGAGTAGTTGACATTTATCACCATGCCGACATTATTTTCAGGAGTAATTCTCGGTCTGACGCGAACTTCCATACCGACTAACTGGAACTCAAATGTATCAGAGCTTACAACTGCGCCGGTTGAAGAAGTTGTCTCAGTTGTGCCTGTTACGAATGGAATTTGTTTTCCCTTGAAGAAGTTCGCTTCCTCATTATCCTTTGTCCATAACGTTTGCTGGTTAAGAATACGTGCGTTACCATTCTTCTTTAAGAAATCGACGAAAAGTGTTAATCCTGTGCCTGATAAGAAGAAGTCATCCGATTGCTGCAAGCCGGTTTCAAAATCGAGGTAATCAGTGGCATTTCCAATAATAGCCGTAGCATTAGCGCCATATCTGCCGATTGAGCTTAAGGCTGTGCCGTCCGATGAGAACTCGAAACCGAGAGAGGTCATCGTATTGTGTTCGACTTCCACGATAATAGTCTCAATCATAACCTGTTTTCCTGTTTTGTCCAAATCGGCAATCAGAACTTCGAGGTCCGGCATAAATTGCTTCGGAGCAAGAAGCAGAATTGACTTGGTATTCGGTTCCGGCATAAAGCGTACCTTGCCGAATATATTGCTTATAGGCATTTCCTCATCAGTTGAGCCGCCTGAGCCGCTCCACGGCGGAGACCAATCTTCTGACTCGGTAGAAGTGCTGGATTGTGTGTCATCTATGTATGATTCGCTGCTTAATCCTGATTCGGACATAGTTATTGATGAAGAAGTTCCAGCCTCTGCAAAGACTGTATTGAGACGCTTGCTGAGGTCTTCAGGGTCTGCGTATTTCAGCGCGATAATCTTCGGTACTATGGCAGGGTCCTCTGCGTCTATATCTTTAATAAAATTTTCGATGAGGTCGTATGCCTCTTTAACATTGCTCGCTACGATGATTTTTCTCGTATCAGGTATTTCGACAAAAGTAAGCTTTCCGTAAAGCGGGCCGATAATGCTTTCGCCCAGTGTTGCCTCAGTACTGCTGCTGTTTGCACTAAGCAGTTGTCGGTTACTTGAACTTGTACCGCTGCTGGAAGTACTTGAGCTGCTGAAAAGGGAATTAAGCAATTCGACTAATTGTACCGGGTCGATATTATTTACTGTAATTATCCTGGGTTTAAGTTCTTTCCATACGAGCGGAGAATCCCATTGCTCAATTATCGACTCAATTTCCTTCATATTAGCTTCTGAAGCGAGAACAACAATCTGTCTCAAAGAAGGATATATAGTTGTTATCACAGTATCTGCTGATAGAGTGCCGCTGCTGGTGTTTCCATAAGAAGCGGTTCGAGTAGTTGTTCTGCTTGTCGAGCTTGTGCTTGTCGAACCTGTCAGGCTGAACAGTTCGTCAATCTTTTCCTTAATGTCTGTCGGGTCAGCATACATCAGTTTGAAAGTTTTTCTCTGAAGCTGATTAGATGGCAAATCAATTTCGATAACAAGTTTTTGTACCATTTCCCTGTATTCCTTTTTACCGAAAACAAGGAGCTGTCTCGATTGTGAAAGAGGCTGAATATTAATATTTCTCGCGTAATCTGAGCCCCATTCTTCCATTATAGTCATTATACTATCCGCGACTTCCGAAACATCTACATACAAGACTGAGATGGTATCATATTCTGTTGGTGCAACATCTGCTTTATCCAATTCTTCCATTATTCTTTTTACTTCTTCCAGAAGTTCAGCAGGTCCTCTGGCAAGAATCTCGTTTCGTTCCGGAATTGGAATCAAAGTAAGCGATGATATATCCGTACCAACGATGGATGTAGTTCCTCCGCCAGTATTAGCTCCTGCAAAACCGCCTGAAATACCGCCGGTGCCTGTGCGTTGCTGTCCGCTGCTCATTCCACCGCCGCCCATACCGCCGCCCATACCGCCGCCGCCTCTGGCAAAGCTGTAAACAGGTATCAGTAACATGACTGATATTGAGATAAGTGTTTTTGTAATTTTCTTAAACATGTTTTTCTCCTTTATAAATATTAAAATGAGCGGTTATATTATTAACGACCGCCCATGCCGCCCATGCCAGTTGTTCTTCCTGTTGTGGTTGTTCTTCCTGTAGTTGTTCTTCCTGTAGTTGTTCTTCCTGTTGCAGTTGTTCTTCCGGCTGTATAAGTACCGGATGAAGATGTATTACTGCTTAGAATAAGGTTTATTATATTAGCAATTTCTCTGGCATCTCCACCGTTTTGAATCTTCAATATTACCTGCTCTGTCGGATTGGATTGCGGTACATCAAATTGTTTTATAATTTCCTCAAGCTGTAGAAGAGTCCCTACAGTGTCCTTTACCATCAGAGTACCTGTATTTTCCTCTGCAGTTAGATAACCATTGGGAGTCAGCATAGGTTCTACAATAGTGGCTATCTGCGAAGGGCTGTTATACTGTATGTAATAAATTTTAGATACGACCTGGCTTTTTTCGCGACCTGCCAGGTCTGCCGGATTCCAGACGACCTCGCTTATAGTATCAAGTTGAGTCAGCAATGACTCAATCATTTTCATATCTTCTGGTGTAGCTTTAGCAATTATCAATCGGTTTGTTGGTTCTGCAATAAGAACAGGTTCAGGTTTTCCGGTTCCTACTGTTGATGCACTTGCCGAAGCTGCGCCAAACATTCCCATATTCATCATATTTTGCGGATTGTTTCTTCCGCCTCTTGTATCACGACTTCTTGTATCTGCTGTGCGGGAATTTGTCGAAGCGGTTCGTGATGTTGTTGTGGTTCGTGTATTTGTAGGCATATTCGGCATTCCGCCCATCATGCCCATGTTGAAGCCGCCAAGCATACCTGTAGATGTAATGCTGTTATTGGCTATGATGTTTTGCAGCAAAGAAACCATTTCTTCAGTATCACGATGCTTGACCGATAATGTCTTTGTAATTGTATCTGCCAGGTCAACATCAAACTGATTAATAATCTTTTGGACACGCAGTAATGTATCAACAGTGTCAGTAACCAGCATTGTCATGGTTGTTTCCTCTGCAGTTACAGAACCGTAGGTATTAAGAAATGGAAGTATCAACTGTCCCATCGTTGACGGGCTGTAGTTTTTCACCCTGAATATTTTGCGTATGGTTGTTTCCTTATTTTCGATTGTTAATATGTCATCATCAGGTCCATACAACTCAAAGTCTCCTTTTCCCGCTATGTACGGTTTTATATAAATTATGTCATTTTTAGTTTCAGCCATAAATCCCTGTTCACGCATTGCGCTATACAGCAGTTGAAGAGCCTGGCTTCTTCGCATTCTTTGCGGCGAATAGATAGTAAGCTGCAGGTTCAAAGCGTCGTTGGATGGAATAACCGCTTTTCCTGTCCAATCCATCAGTACCTGAATGATGGCGTTTATCGTCAGTCCGTTTAACTGTACAGATGATAGCATCGGGTCCGGATCGTTCGGGTCTATGTTTTCCTGTCCCAAAGTCGGAACCATACCCATGTTGAAAGTTCTTGCCCCCATTCCGCCAGTCATTAAGTTGGTGAATCTGGAGGTATCAATAACGTTTCTGTCACCTCTGCTGATTTGCGTATATATTGATTGAAGTGCCGCATCGGTGAGATTGTTAGGATCTACTTTTACATCATTGCTGTCAACAAGGTAATTTAGAAGTCTGCTGCTTCTGAATTGATTAGGGTCGAAAGCCTGCGTAGTAAATCCTCCTCTGCCGCCCATCATCTGTTCCATTCCGCCGAAACCTCCATTCTCTGTTCCGCCGCCTCGTGTGCCTCTGCCTCCTCCGCCTCCTCCGCCTCCTCGCTGGGCGAAGCTGTCAATCGGAGTCAGCAGGATAACTGAAACTATGATAATTGTCATCGTTTTTGTAATTTTCTTAAACATCTTAATTCTCCTTTAAATATTATTTAAGCTGCCATTATTGGCCGCCGCCGAATCCACCCATGCCCATTCCCTGCATATCCATTTCCGGGAAATTTCCCATATCCATTCCACCAAAGCCACCCATATCCATTTGGGGGAAATTAGTCATATCCATTCCGCCGAATCCGCCCATGTCCATTCCACCAAAACCACCCATACCCATACCGCCGCGTCCGCCCATTCGTCCGCCCATATCTGCTCCGGTTCTGCCTCCCATGTCCATTCCGCCTCGGTCTGTTCCGCCCCTGGTTCTACCTGTTCTACCTCCTTGTCCTCTCATTATTTGCATATATTCATTGTAAATGATTCGAAGTTCTGCCTCGTTAATATCATTTGGAATAGATATTTTATAACCGATATTTTGGACAGCGGCACCCGCAGGCGTTCTGCCGCCCATGGGATTGTTATTTTCACGTTCTGCAAATCTTGCTGCTGCATCCGGCTGATCGCTGTTTCGCGGTATCCTGGTGTTTTCTGATGGAGCCGGATTTGAACCATCGGCTGGTATACGTTCAATCCGTGAATTTGGAGTATTGTTTGCATTTGAATTCGTTTCAGTTGGTGTTTCTGACGATTTAAAACCTACCTGCCAGACAATAAGTATCGCTGCAAGACCAACTACTATTAAAATTAATCCTTTTGATCGTTCCATTTTACTCACCTCAATTATTAACTATATTCTTTTTTGTTGATATTCTTCCGATCCGGCATCTCCGGTATCGTATATTGCATTTGAATTACTATGTTTTTAAAAGCCTTCCTGCGGGAAAAATTCGTCCGGATTGCCGGATCTTTGCGGATTGGCGAACTCTTCCTCGAACACCGGCGCTCCCATTGCTTCCTGATTACCGAAATCTCCGCCGCCGAACATATCCTGGCCGGCGAATCCCTGTACTCCCATTGCAGCAGTATCACCGAAAGCATTGAATCCGTTTCCAAACATGCCCGGGTCACCGAATCCCTGTACTCCCATCCCTGCCTGTTCGCCGAAAGCGTTGAATCCGCCGCCGAACATTTGCTGTCTTTGTTCGTCTGTCATATCTTGCTGCATTCTCTGCATCTGTTCCTGCATATCCGCAGCGTTAAATCCCTGGAAATTCTGCATTTCTCTTGCCATTCCCATTCTGTTGTTTCTTCCGGCGGCTAATGTATTATTATTTCGTGTATTAGTTCTATTGCTTGTTTGCCTGGTTCTTCTGTTCTGACTATATATTACTTCCTGTGTTGTTCCTTTGTATGCAGGTGAAGATTCGATATTTTTTATATCTTTGCTTAAAGCCCTGTTTTCAGCGGCCTGGATACTGTTTGCATGCAGTTTCTGGATGCAAAAGCCGATTCCGTATGCAACTATAAGTATTGCGATACACATAATCACAAATGTTGGAGATGTTTCAGATTTTTTCATAATTTTAATCCTTAATAAATAATTTTAATAATCATTCACTTATCATCTTCCGCCTCTTCCGCCACCGCCGCGACCACCCATTCCGCCGCCGCGACCACCCATACCGCCGCCCATGCCTCCCATCATTCCGCCGCCCATGTCGCCCATACCTCCCATCATTCCGCCGCCCATGCCGCCTCCCATCATGCCGCCCATCATGCCTCCTCTGCCGCCGCGCATACTACCCATTTCAGAAGTAAATCTTTGTATAAGACTATCGATGTTTCCAAGGTTCAGAGTCAGGTTATTCGAGCTTAAGCTCATAGCATTTGGACTTGTTATTGAATTCTCAGATATGCGTACGGCAGCTTTAAGCGGATAGAAATTTTCAGTAACACCGTTAAATTCTATTGCTACATAATCAGTTTCAATCGCAGCGACTGTGGCAGTACCTGAACTTCCCCTGATTTGATCGCCAACGGTGTACCACTGGTCATTTATCCATGTTATACTACCTAATATTGCCGTCACTTCCCGAACAGGATTTGTTATTGTTTGTTCGACATTGTTCGAAGCGACCTGTCGCATCGGAGCAAAGGCATTGTTTGCTCTGACAGTATCTGCCAATGCCTGTGAGCTTGCCAATATCTTCTCGATTTCTTCCTGGGGTTTTTCATTATGTTTGATTGCGCTCAAAATAATGTTCTCTACTTCTGTTGACAGCATCATGAAGTTTGTTATTTTGATAAACATTAAAACAACCAGTACTGCCGCACCGCCGAGCAGAACGACCGAAACCAGCTCCTTCTTTTCTTTTAGAGATTCGATATTAATATTCATTGTTTTTCCCCTTCTTATGATGACTTTCTGTTATTTGTATATGTTGATAATGTAATAATGAAAGTCGCTTGTTGTGGATTTTGCGGGTCGCATTGTATATTCAGTTCCTCGACACCAACGTAGTAAGGATTTTCTTTCAGGTCTGCAAGCAGGGTGAGAATGTTGTCGAATCTGCATGATCCGCTGGTTCTCAAAAGCAATACGCCATAGCCCTGAGGCGGGATATGTGTTTTGCCTCCGGCAACTTCCTGCCATGGCGCTGTGGTTATTCCCAATTGTTCAAACTTCTGATTAAGCGAATTTCGGAAGTATGTCTTTTGATTTTGTTCATTGCCTGGCATTTGAAAAATCGGGACGGCAGCCATGATTCTTTTATGTACATTTTCCGATACATCAAGGCTCTTATATGTTAGTTCGAGTCTTTTTAGTTCTTTTAGCTTTTGTGCCCGTTGGTTAAATCCCTGATAAGCAATTACCAGTACAACTAACACTATTGCGCCGATTCCACCCATTTTGAGGGTATTTTTATCTTTTTCGTTTAATTTTTCTAACATAGTTTCTGTTCTCTTTTAATTAGATTTTTTGGTTGATTTTCCTGCATTTCCTGAAAAATTCATATAGCTGAATTCCATTGAAAACCTTATGCTTCCATCGTTAAAACCACTCATACCACCTCTGCCATTTGATCCGTTGGAAGTTCTGTCGCTGGTACCGGTTCTCGCAGTTGCAGAACTTGTCCTGGTATTTGTACTGGTTCTGGTATTGGCGGTGGTTCTGCCTGATGCGGCAGAACTGCTCCTCTGTGTTGATGGAGTCCATTCTACTGCGGATATTCCGGGTGTCTCATTTAACCGGTTCTCGAAATCATATAAGGTTTCATTATCAGAAGCCTGTCCTGTTATGGTTACTTTCTTTCCCTTTTTGAAATCGAGACTATCAAGCTGAATTCTGCCATTGTTTGTCATACCTCTGGTGCCCGGCGCCAAAGATTCATTCCGATTAAGCGTCAGTTCGCTAATAAGTTTAAGTAAATCAGGTCTTTGCTGTTCGATGGCTTTTAAGAGTTTTTGCTGTTCTACAAGTCCCGTAACGTCTGTTCCGGATTTTGTGATAATGTCATTGATTTTGCCCGGCTTTGTCACATCAATTGCATAACAAACTCCGAGGAACAATATCAGCACGGCTGCTGCGATGGAGCCGGTTATTTTCAGCGAGTACAACCAGTGTGTTTGTTTTTCTTCGCCGAAAGGTTTGTATAAATTCCTGAAAAGGTTAAGTTCATTGCCGGCGGCATCAATTACCATCAATGCAAGACCTATCTGGAGACGATATTCGAATATATCTTTTGCGGTAAGACCGCTTTTGGTATTAAATTTATTGATGTCCGGCTTGGCTATAGCTGCATTTAGACCCGCATCTTTGAGAGAAGATGCCAGGTCATTATATGTTGAACTGCCGTCAGAGAGTACAAAAACACGCATTTTTTCAGATTTATCAATTCCGAATAAATCCACAATGCTTCTTGTATCCTGGACAAATCTCTCGATATTTTCAGTGTGCTGCTCGGCTTCTGCCTGTGCAAAATCATCTATTCCCATGTCGAGAGCAACAGCGTTAATCAGTTGGCCCTTATTAACCAGGCAGATTTGTGTATTACGTGCGTCGGCATTAATGATAACCGAGGTTTGCTCGCTGCCTGAAAATATGCTCTTCCATACTTTTACTATACCCTCACAATCCAGGAAGATATTCATGGGTTTGAAGCTTATTATTTTATCGACAAAGCTTTGTATCTGCTGTCTTCTTGCCGCGGCTATTATAATTGCCAACTGTCCGTCCTTTTGAGGATCGGCACGCCATGCAAGCTCCATCTGGTCAGCCGGCAAAGGCAGCCTGCTTTCTGCCTGTAATTGCACCATCGCTTCCAGTTCTTTATCTTCCATGGCCGGAATGTTCACACGAGAGAACGCTGTTCCCGCTGAATCGTAGCCAACTACCACAGCTTTTCGACTTTCTGCATCTTCTTGTGTGACAGGTACGATGGATAAGCCGCACTTGACTGCGAAGTCCTGCCAGTTTATGACATTTTCCTCGCTGCTTTTTGTCTTCGTAACTTCAATAGTTCCGCCGCGTTTGCAAAGCTCTACGGCTTTGAGTTTACTGCCGGATTTCGCTATTGCAGTTACTGTTTGCTCTGACATATTTTCGTTTTCATTGTTCATTAATTGCTTGCTCCCTGATACCAGTATAGTACTTTATATGGACTTGTACTTCTGTCTATTACTGCTTCTATTTGTAATGTTGTACCTGCTGAACCACCCCGATCGGCGGTCGCTATACAACTGATTTTGTATATATTCGAGCTAATGGTTAAATAATCCTGCATTAAGCTTAACATATCGCTGCTTACAATGCCTGAAGATGTCAGCTCAGAAACATCTTCTATCCCATATTCCAAAGTGTCTCTGTATGCGACAATTGACTGAGCAGCGGCGTAAGCTTCGTTCGTACCGCCCATCAGAACGGCAAGAACTACTTCAGAGGCGGTATTGACGTTTATCACTAAAGTGCCTTCTGTCGTTTCTTCTGCAGCAGTTTCTTCTGTAGTAGTTTGCTCGGTTGTTGTTTGCTCAGTTGTTGTCTGTTCAGTTGTTTGTCCTGTCTGACCAGTCTGACCGGTCTGTCCTGTTTGGCCTGTTTGGCCTGTCTGGCCGGTTTGACCAGTTTGACCGGCAGCTGATATTATTATAGAAGAACCTGTATTCGAGGCTGTTTGTATTGTGGTTTGGCTTTGATACGCTGCGGCAGTTATTGTTGCAGAAGAGCTTGTATTCCGGCTCGTTTGTGTTGTGGTTTCTGTAGTATTGGCAGCCGAAGTATAGCAAGTTATATAAGCCGCCCAGCCCTGGTCGAGATATGAATCACTATTATCATCCGGCGGATTTATGTTGCCGTCCATCTCATTGTAATCCAGTTTTCCATTCAGATTAGTATCCTCGCCGTAGAATAATTCGTTAGTAACACCTTTAACCAGTAATAATTCTCTGATAGTTCTGAATGGAGCGTTGCGGTTCGGATATCCGAAAGTCAGATTTTCATAATACCCGCCTTCCGTACCCAATTCACTGACGTCCTCATCGCTGTCACGCCAGTCTATTATCGCATCAGCTATGTCTTCATACATATTCGGCAAAGCCATAAGCTGGTCAAAAGTAGCAGTGTTTATATCCAGTTTGCCTGACTCGTCTGTAATTTGAACATTATACGAGCATCCTGCCATTGCGAAGTCGTTGAAATCTTCAACACTGCTGTACCAAATGTCATTATGACAGTCAGTATCTTTTTCGTCCTCGTTAAGAATGGCAATAGCCCGTTCTATGCCGGCTCGTGCTGCCCATTTGGTTCTGACAGCCTCAGACCTTGCAAGTACTAATTTGCTGTCTAACCGGCTTTTACGTCCCAGTACGGCGACGATAGCCGTGAGCACTATCACTATCCAAAGCACTCCGACAAGAACAAGACCTTTATTTTTACTGTTAATATTCATTTTTTATATAAGTTTCAAACTCTATGAACTTTACATAAGTTCTTTTTATTTTTTCAGATTTCTATTGAACTGTACTTTCGGTTTCGTTTACCTGCCTGGTTAAATTCACAAGAAAAGTTTCAGATATAATATTTCCTAATCCGACTGGTTTGGTTGTAATGCTGACTTCAACCAGGTCCGGCGGATTTTCCATATCTTCAGGCCAGTCTGTGTACCATTCTTCGCCGTCCCAATAACTGACCTCGAAATATTCAATGTTTTCTGCTATTGTTGTTAAAATCCCGCCCGGTTCGAATTCATCATTTGGATTCGGCCAGGCTCTTCTCCTGAGTGATAAAGTCTCATCATCCTCTTCTTCAAGGTAGTACTCAACTTCATATATATCGCACTCAGGCTCATAGATTCTGGCTTTTGCCCTGTTGACTGTGTAAAAAACCAGGTAAGCTGTATCGTAATTTGAAAAAGTATCGGTCGCAGCGAAAAATTCGGTGTCTGCGAAATCGTCAGCATGGTAGAAATTAGCAAGGTCACGTGCGATAAGGTTAGCGGCGAATCTGACTTCAGATGCGGCGTTGATATTCTTTTCCACCATGTCACTGCCTGTAATTACAGTATGCAGAGTTCCTACGGCAATCAATGAAATGAATGTGCCTATTGTGGAGGCCACCAGAATTTCGACTAACGTAAAACCTGCTTTTTTTGCGTACATTTTTATGCTCTTATTCAGTTGTTGTTTCAGTTTCAGCATATATGCTGATTCCGTTAAGCATAGTATCAACCGCAACGCTGTACTGGCGACCATTGTCAGTCCAGCTTACGGTAACAGTTATATAATAAAGATCATCGATATTTTCATATTGAGCGGTTGCGTCCCATGTATATAGCGGCTCATAATCTACTTTATCGAATTCCCCTTCGAATTCTCCGAGTTCGAGAAATTCATCAATACCCACGTAATCAATCAAACTAAGCTGCCTGTCAGCCAGGGATAAGGCAGTTTCGTACTGCCTGTTAAGCCTTGTGTTGGTAAGAGCTCTCGAGCATACGGCGGTGATAGTCAGGACAGAGCCGCATAGAATTGTGCTTGCCACAATTGTCTCTACCAGTGTAAAACCTTTTTTTGTATCTTTGAGCTTCATAACTAATTGCTCTTATCAATAATATTCAGCATCAATATCAATAGTATCAATTTTTATATCATCTATGGTGCCGGGATATAATTTGGATTTTCCGGTTATTTCGTTCACACTCAGTGTGTAATGAGTTTGCTGGTCGCCGATTTGCACTGCGGCAGTTTGTGAAGTGCCGTCCGGAGCGAACGTTATAATGTATAAATTACTCGAACTGCTTCCTGAATTATAATCGTTGGCAAGAACCTGCACATCCTCGATAACTATTGAGTTTTCAAGAACGACAGGTGCGCACAAAGATTCTTCAATCACTATTTCCTCTGCAACTCGGTTTTCCTCGTCAAAAAGTGTCGTAATGAGATAAAACTCATGGTTGGCATTATCAATGTACAATTTATATGCTCTCTGCTGCTCGATAGCCGACATGCGTGCATACTGTGCCATAATAAGAAGGCTGCTTGCGGCTTTTTGCACTTGCAGTTTCTGGCTCGTTCCGGTGAAGATGCCGGCGCCGATTCCGGTCAGAATTGTCATAATGATTATGACGACCAGCAGTTCGACAAGGGTAAAACCGCCTTTGTGCATGTTATTCAATTGTACACTTTGAGTTTTCATGTCTCTAATTTTTCCGTATTTTATTTTTTATGGTTTATTGATTTTCGGAATCAATAAACAAATCCGGAGCTGAAATTAGTCGTTATAAATATCTTCATCGTAAAGTGTGCCGCCCTGAACTCCGTCGGCTCCATAGCTTATTAATTCATAGCCGCCGCTGTATGGATTATAAATATAAGGATTGTCCCATGGGTCAAGCAGTTGGCTTGCTTTTAAGTAGGGACCTGCCCAGCCGTTAAGCCCGGGATCTTCCACTAATTCATTGAGAGTACCGGGATAATAGTTTGTATTCAGCAGGAAAGTCTCGATTGAAGATTCTATTGGCGCCATTTTTGACCTGCATGAATCCCACCTGGCTTTCTCAATTTGCGCGAAGAATTTTGGTGCGACAATACCTGAGAGCATTGCCAGGATAACAATTACGACAAGCAGTTCGACAAGCGTAAATCCTTTTCTTTTTGTTTCATTTTTCCGCCTCATTTTTTTTCCTTTCAATTAAGCTTTTTAATTTATTCCCTTTACTCATGGTTTAATTCATAAAAGCAAGAGTTTAGTATTGCTTTTACATACCTCCTGACAACTGCATTGTCACTATAGGAAGCAGTGTCGCGATAATGATAAAACCAATAATTACCGCCAGAAGCAATATCAACAGTGCTGGGAAAATCGCCATAAATTTATTTAATGCCGAATCGGCTTCTGCATCGAATGTCTCCGCGGCGTTAAGAAGCATTTCATCCAGTTTTCCGGTTTCCTCGCCAATGGCAGTGATTTGCACAAGCAGGGGAGGGAAGTATCCGGAAACACTCAGCGGTTCCGCTAAAGATTCGCCGCGCTTGACCTTTTCTGCAACAACATCAATTTCTTTACCCAATAATTCATTGCCCAGTGTATCGCGAACGACCGCGAGAGCTTCCAGAATAATTACGCCGCCCTTGGTTAGTGCTCCGAGCGTTCGGGCAAATCTTCCTACTGCTATCGTTCTTAATACATTACCTAAAATAGGTATTTTAAGCTTAAAACTGTCCCATTTAAGTCTGCCCTTGGTGTGACTCCATCTTTTGAAATATATAAAACCCGCTATGATCAGTACAATGACAATCCATCCCTGTGCAGTCGAAAAAACGTTTTTCATAAAATGACTGGCAAACATCAAAATCCTTGTCGGCAGCGGCAGTGCCGCGCCGGTGCTTTCTATTGTTTTCAATATCTTAGGCAAAATCCATGTTATGATAATAGTTACAGCTACCATTCCTATGACAAGCACGAATATAGGGTATGCAGAGGCATTTTTCATATTTGTTTTTACTTTGTCATCTCTTTGCAGAATGCTTGCGAGTTGTGCCGTGGTCTGTTCGAGAATACCGCCTGTTTCTCCTACTCTTATCATTGAAATATATAATGGACTGAACACTTTAGGGTGTTTTTCCATAGCGTCTGAGAGCGCCTGTCCGGAACTGACCTGGCTGATGAGATCCGCGAGCATTTCTTTCATACCAATCTTGGTTTGCTGCTGATGTATCAGTTCAAGTCCGTTCAGCAGCGGAAGTCCCGCTTTTAAAGCAGTGCTCAATTGTGTTGTCATTGCCAGTATGTCTTTAGTGCTGACTCTTCTGCCGAACTTAATTTGGCTCAAATCAAATGATGGAATCAAATTATCCCTGTCAGATGCTTTGGAACCTTCCAGAAGCTCTGTGACAAAATGTCCCTGACTCGTGAGAAGCGCTACTGCGTTTTTACGATCGGCAGCCTCTAATGTCCCGGTGATGTGTTCGCCGCCTCTATTAACTGCTTTGTAAGAAAATTTGCTCACTTTTAATTTCTCTCAAAAAACATTTTATCAATTTTAAGTATTAATCGTCTTCGTTTATGCTCTTGGCTACTCTGAGCACTTCTTCCGGTGTTGTTTGACCTTTTGCGACCATTTTCATACCGCTATCCATCATGCTGATATGGTCATCCGACCCTGCTTTGCCGATAACTTCGGCCGGTGCTTTTTGGGTGATTAAATCACGAATTTTACTGTTTATTCTCAATAGCTCGAAAATACCCTTTCGTCCTGAGTAGCCGGTTTTGTTGCAATCATTGCAGCCCTTGCCATGGTAGAATTTCATATTGGGATCTGCGATGGCTAACATGTTTAGCATACTTTCGTCCGGTTGGTATTCCTCTTTGCACTTCGGGCAAATTTTACGAACAAGTCGCTGTGCCAATACACCTTCCAGCGAGCTTGCAAGCAGGAACGGCTCGACACCCATATCAATCAATCTTGTAACAGCGCCTGGGGCATCATTTGTGTGGATTGTCGAGAAAACAAGGTGGCCTGTAAGAGCCGCACGAATCGCTATATTTGCGGTTTCACCATCACGAACTTCACCGACCATAACGATATCCGGGTCGTGACGAAGGATATGCCTGAGACCTGTTGCAAATGTAAGTCCTCTTTTCGGATTTACAGGCATCTGGTTAATACCGTCAAGCTGATATTCGACGGGGTCTTCAATCGTTATCATTTTCATGGTAGGTGAGTATATTCTCTGCATGGCTGCGTAGAGTGTTGTTGTCTTGCCGCAGCCTGTTGGGCCGCAAACAAGTATGATTCCATGATTTTTCTTTAATAACAGGCCGAAACCTTCAAGTGATATCGGATCCATACCAAGCTCTTCAAGCTCCAGCAGAGAGGCTGTTTTGTCCAAAAGCCTCATTACTATCGATTCGCCATATACTGTTGGTACAGTAGAAACACGAATATCGACTCTTCCTTTTTTTCCGGTGAACTCGATATGTCCATCCTGCGGGACGAAACGTTCAGCAATGTTCATATTCGCCATAATTTTAATACGTGAAGTAATTGCAGCACGCAATCTTTTGGAAGAAGGGCTTCTTTCCTGAAGCAGACCATCCAGCCTGTATTTTATTTTAACTTCATGCTCGAACGGCTCAATGTGAATATCGCTTGCCTTGCAGTCTATTGCTTCGAGAATAATCAGGTTCACAAGGTTAATCAAAGAAGGCTCTCTTGCCATTTCCGCAAGTTTTGAGGCGGTCAAATCACTATCAGCCATTTCTTCGGCTTCAGCATGTGCTTCTTCAGGAGTAAGATTATCAAGCATTCTTGCTACATTACTGCCGTAGAACTTCAGAATTGCATTTTCCAGCTCTTTCGGGTCGGCGAAATAACGTCGAATCGGATAACCGGTTACAAATCTTAAATCTTCAATTACCTGAGGCTGGAATGGATCAGTCATTGCTATTGCCAGAACCTCGCCATCACCATTTATGGAATTATCAATGATTGATCGCGATTCCAGTTTTAGCGGCAGCACGTTATATTTGCTGACTAATTCTGCAGGAACAAGAGCAACAATATCACCGCTGATGGATATATCGAGCAGGCTTACTCTGTCTATACCTACCTGAAGCGCAAGTGCTTCACTTAACTGGGCTTGCGTTACATAACCAAAATCGATTAAAATTTCTCCCAGACGTCGGTGGTCGACCGCTTTTTCGGCTTGTTCAGCCAGAGCGATTTCAAGATTGGATTGCTCTAAATATGATTTTTCGCAAAGTAATTCGCCTATTTTTTTCTTTCGTCGCAATGTCATTTCTTGTCTGTTTGCCTCAAAATTTAATTTTTTTGTCTTAACTATTTATTTAATAGACACTTATACTTCAATAACACCAAAAACAACCTGTCAAATTCTTTCGCTCACGAAGGAGCATTCATGTCCACGACTGTACTTTCAGACGCTTGAGAGTGCGTTTTTCTTACATAAAAATTCTTTTCCTGAATATTTTGGTATCCGTTTTTTTAACTGTACGGGATTCACTTCCAACGCTCCATTACCTTTACTATGGACTGTCTTGAATAAGAATATTTCTGTAACTGCTTGTTAGGTAACGAGATATATATCACAAGCAGAAGAAAATGCTTAAAGAGACAAATATCCAAAATGCTAAAAACATGTAACCTTATGACTAAAAGATGAAGTCACATATTTTTTTTACATTTGTTATATTATTTTCGGACAAAACAATGAATTTTGAACAGTTTTTTGTGAAAAAATCAGGATTTTATAGCACTTTCACTTTATGTATGCCTGCAATTAATACAGATGAAATTTTTATATATTTAGACCTAAACCACCTTCTTACATACGAATATTTTCATATTATGTGCTTATATATTATCAAAAATATGAATATTATCGGAATTTATTATTATGTGATTATATAGTTTATTTTCATTTTATGGAAGCAATATTCTTAATTGAATAAATAAAAATATACTGGTATGCTTGTGGCAGATTTATTAGAAAAAATTTTCGGAGCTGATATAAATGGATTCGGAACAATTGGAAAAATATACTTCTTCGATAACTCTCTCGGATATGGAAATTTTTGTATTTCCGGAACTTATGTACAGTCTTGTTCTTGCTAATATAATGAGTCCGGTTATCTGGCGATGGCGCGAGCTGGATTGTTTCAAAAAGCTCGAGGATAAGGGAAGCTACAAAAAATTAATGCGTCTGAGGCAATTCATCATGGATGAGTTCGATTTCAATCTTGACCTCGAAACATGGGGTCTGACGAACCAGCAGACTGAAATCAAACGATTCGAGAAATTTATCAGCCCGGACGAAATCAGCAAAAGTAACGCTTTATTCGGTTACCAGGGAGATAAATATTATTTCGATGTAGATATTCGCAGGCATTTCGGTCTTGATAAATACGATGGCGATATAATCCCTTACTGGAAAACAGAAACAGTTGAGGCAATGAACGCCTTTCGTTTTAGGGAAGGTTACTCTCGTGCGGCTGGAGAATGTGTATCCCTTGCCGCATTATATGCCGCCGCCGCGTTTATAGTCTGCCGGGTTCCACTCGAAGACATTTACATAATACTTACGCCGCTGCACTCACAAAATTTCATCGACCTGCAGGATGGCATTTTAACAAATAACAGAAGGCTTGTTACAAAAACGATGTGGTTTAACGGCACGGAAATCACAAATAAAGCGCAGCGGGCTTTGCGAAACGAAAATGTTACGATTGTTGCTCATAATACTGGTTTTGTGCATTGCCTGTACGAAGATGCGACAATAGACAAAAAAATATACGCGAAGTTTCTGGAGAAATTGAGTTCGTATCTGTCGATTGATTTGACGCTTAATATTTTCGCGAATTTCCTGCGTTTTAATCAGCAATATCAGAAATACTTCCAGGTTTGCAGGGATTGTCATGGACAGCCGGAATTTATCGAAGCTGAGGTGCTTTTCCATTACGAGCATGGCAGCAACTATCGCATAGCAGATCAGACCTTTGATAAATTACTCACCGAGGTTTCCGAAGAGGATTTTGTGCGAACCGAACTGCCGAACAGAATTCGATGTGATGAACTCAGCAGGTTTCTTGAAAAGAAAAAGACCAATCTCAGGAATAATGAGGATAGAGAGCTTTTGCAAAAAGTACTCGATAAGGTTATCCCTGATTCCAAAAAGTTTGTGGATGAGCTTGCTGATTTTATACATATACAGGCGAAATTGCCCGGTTCGGATAAAAAATATAAAGCCTCGAAACCAATAGAAATTTCACCGGATCAAAGCAGGGAGCAAATCATCGACTATCTCACGAAGATAAGAAGTGAAAGTACTACCGCAGACCTTGCTTTTTATGCCTATCGAGATATGAAAAGCTGCGACTGGCTGCCTTTTGTCAAAGCCGCTATTGAGCGGAATCCTGTCTCGATTGAAAAGACTCAGCAGATGTCTGTCAAAGAGGCTTATGACTGGCTTGTTAAAATGGATAATAATTCTATCTATGACAGCGAACGTCTTGCTCAGCCGGATGAAGTTGCAAATTACAGGACCGGTGATGGAATTGAAAAAGCGTTTCTTCTGGCTAATGTAATTCGTAAAAATGAACCTCAACAAAATATTGAGATTATCATATCCGGGGAACAGGTATCGCTGAAAGCAGGGGGGAAATATAATTTCATTTCTGCCAAGAACCTGAGAAAGCATGTTTTCGTATCTTCTAAGGGTGATTTTAGTGTTGATGAAACTTAGATAACCGGTAAAAATAATATTCCGGCATATCATGTATCACAAATCATAAACAGGAATTTTGCAAAAGTACTGTAATAAAGGTTTTTTATGGTAAAGAGAAATATTGTAAAAATAGACGAAGAGAAATGCAACGGCTGCGGCCAGTGCGTCAACGCCTGTGCCGAGGGTGCAATAAAACTGATTAATGGCAAGGCAAAATTAGTCAGTGAAATTTACTGTGACGGCCTTGGCGCCTGTATCGGTCATTGTCCGCAGGATGCAATTACAATCGAGCAGAGAGAAGCTGAGCAGTTCGATGAGCAGGCGACCAAAGAGTATCTTAAAAAACAAGAAAAGCCGCAAATACCCATAGATTTTGTCTGTCCCGGTATAATAGCTAAAGAATTGCAACCGAAATCGCAGGCGGCTGACTCAACAGTCTTATCATCGCCTGCCGCTTCGCAGCTAAGTCACTGGCCTGTACAGTTAAAGCTTGTTTCACCAAATGCACCGTATTTCAATAATGCTGACCTGCTTTTTACTGCTGATTGCGTGCCTTTCGCTATGGGTGATTTCCACGAAAGATTCTTAAAGAATCATAGCGTAGTTGTGGGTTGTCCCAAGCTCGATGACAGCGCGTACTATGTCGAAAAAATAGCAGAGATTTTGAAGGTAAATAATATTAAAAGCCTGACCGTAATTCATATGGAAGTTCCATGCTGCAGCGGCCTGACGCAAATCGTCCGAAAAGCTATGGCAAAAAACAAAATTGCAATGAGCTTCCAGGATGTTACAATTGACCTCCATGGTAATGTAAAGAACACAGAAATTGTGCAGAATTAATGCATGATATTTTTATAAGAATATAAATATAAGGAAAATAAGATGACAAAGAAATCCGGAAGCAAGGGGGAACCTCGTAAGAAACAATCAATATTTACAAGGTCTGTTCATTCAGGCGAGCCGAGAAGAAAATATGCCGATTCGATAACTACTCCGATTATTCAAACGTCAACGTTCACGTTTGCTGATTCCAAACACATCGAGGATTATACAAAAAAAGGCAAAGAGCATTTCGAATACGGCCGTTACGGTAATCCGACCGCACAGATAGCCGAAAGGAAACTGGCTGACCTTGAGAACGCCGAAGATTGCGTTGTTTTCACTTCCGGAATGAGCGCGATAACTACGACTATTCTTACGCTTGTTCATTCGGGAGACCATATTGTTATAACAGATGACAGCTATAAAAAGACTCTTGAATTTTGCAGGTCATATCTCAAACAATTTGGTGTTGGCTGCACTATCGTTCCGTTCGGGCGTTATGATGTTCTCGATAAAGCCATTCAGAAAAACACGCGTTTTATATTTTCCGAATCGCCGACAAATCCGTACCTGAATATTTTCGATCTTGTTAAGCTCAAGAAAATCGCGGCGAAACACAATGTTTTAACTTTGATAGACAGCACATTCGCTACGCCGCTTAACCAGAGACCGCTCGAATTCGGGATGGACCTCGTTCTGCAAAGCTGTACGAAATATCTCGCCGGACACAATGACATCCTGGCGGGTGCTGTGCTTGGCAAAACTGAATTAGTGGAAAAAATACGAAACCTGCATAAATCTATGGGAGGTCTTATCGATCCGCATTGCTGCTATCTTTTATTGCGTGGGCTGAAGACCTTTCCTCTTCGCGTGCAAAAACAGAATGAAACCGCGCTGAAAGTAGCGGAATATCTCGAAGCTCACCCTCGCATAAAACGGGTTTATTACCCGTTCCTGAAAAGTCACCCTCATTATGACGTGGCGAAAGAACAAATGACCGGCGGCGGGGGAGTTGTGACATTTGATATAAAAGGCTCTCTCAACGATGCAAAACATTTACTTGATAATCTGGAATTATGTTATATAGGTCCGAGCCTTGGCGGCGTAGAAACCCTAATTACGCATCCGGCTTTAGTGAGCTATTACGACTATTCAAGAAAAGAGCGTTACAAACTGGGAATAACTGATACGCTTTTCAGACTTGCGGTCGGTATCGAGGATGCTGATGATATAATCTGCGACCTCGAACGCGGCCTGAAAAAATAATATTCTGAATAATTCAGTCTCTTATACCTGTTTTAAGGATTGAGCTGGAACGACAAAGCAGGAATTTTTTTGAAATGAAAATGAGTTCTGCAAAATTGAAGTTAGACATACTTTAAGAAAGAAAAAATTGCTTGTGTTTAATTTTTTCTTTCTTAAACAATGAAGT
>JAFGEF010000075.1 GCA_016931715.1 Sedimentisphaerales bacterium | reverse complement strand
TCATTTGTCAGACCTACATGTTAGGTTCTTAAATTTTTGGGCGGCCACTGCGGCCAGCTCGTATCATCGGATTATTATATCCGACAAAATTAGCCAACGGGAGGTCTGGCTTTCATAGTTTCTTGGCGGGAGATATTCGTCTCTCGTGACTCGTTGATTGGGTGTTTTTTCTCTGTGCCCACGGTGAGTTCTGAGTATAGAATATTTTATGGATTCCCTTCTTCAAGGGAATGACAGAATGGGGATAAAAAACAGCGTAATCCGTGAAATCTGTGTCGAAATATTCCTCTGTGTTCACTGTGTCCTCTGTGGCTGACAAATAATCAACCTCTTTTTTTAGAAATATTTTCTCAGTCGCATGAAATGGAGGGCGAAATGCTTAAACCTCCAAGCTTTTCGACGATCCGGATTCAATAGCGGCCGTCTTTATATTTCTATAATATCAAAAAATATCTTTTATTGAATAAAATCGAATTAGTCAATATAAAAATCCATAATTTCTCAAAATGGCTGCAACAAAAATATTATCAGACACTGATACCTATGGCATAAATTAACACGGTTTTTTCTGACACGGATTCACACGTGATTTACACTGATTTTATTAAATATTCTCATAATGTAATATTAAACATAAGATATTGTATATAAATAACTTACAAACATCAAATTCAAAAAACACGCAAAAAATACAAGAAGATTTAAGGATAGTAGTACGGATGATAAATGATTATTATTGAAAATAATTAGTAAGGTGTTCCCGGATATTACAGATATCAAAACGTAATGCATCTTATGCCATTCACACCTGCAGTATATTGACCGTGATTTTCTGTGTAAATACTCCATGCACTCCGTATGTTCATCTTGCCTGTCGGATTATCTTTTTCATCATGCATTGGTTTTTTGCAGTCGGGCATAACCAGATTTTATTCGTCTTCCAGCCTTTAAGCTTTTTTAACATAATAATTCCCCTTCCTTTGATTATGCAAATAGTCATTATTTATTGGTCATCTGCAGTTAGCGGATCTTCAGGCAGCCCCTTACCATTGATAATCGGCTCGCCTCGGTCGCCCGGCTTGAATGCGGAAACCATCGGATTCATCGGCAGAATGTTGCCGTTATCGTCGAACAACATCCGGGCAAGCACTGTCTGGCGGTTGTAGCCGCCGCCGTTTTTAATTGCGTGTCTGTGATACGCAACATACCATCTGTCCGTACCCGGCACATTGAATACACTATGGTGCGCCGTACCAATTACCGGTTCGTTTTTTTCCAGCACAATGAATTCTTCTCGCGACTCGTGTGACTTTACTGGTCCAAATGGTGAATCAGCCGTACCCCAGCCAACACGGTAGTTCGGGCTGCGTGCGTCGTCAATTGACCACATAAAGTAGTACTTACCATTGCGTTTGAAGACCACAATGCCTTCACGGAATTCTCGCAGTTGAATAACAACGGGATCACCATCGAACGAAATCATGTCATCATTTAGTTTATAAACATGACAGGGCGGCTGCCCGAAATAGAGATAAGCCTGGCCATCATCGTCAATAAAAGCCCACGGGTCAATTGTGTTAGTGCGTACTTGTCCCTGACGTGTAAGCAATGGCCTGCCAAGAGCATCTTTGAACGGGCCAGTCGGAGAATCAGAAGCAGCAACGCCGATTTTTCCGTCGCCGCAGAAATAGAAGTAATACTTTCCATTTCGCTCGATGCAGTCCGGCGCCCACGCCCGGATGTCCGCCCAATCGATCTGTTTGGTCAAGTCGATAATTGTGTTCTCAAACTTCCAGTCTATCAGGTTCGGCGACGACCACACGTTGAATTCTGTGGTCATCCAGTTGGGTTGATCGGTAGTCGGGTACAAGTAATAGCGGTCACCAAAAACTCGGACCGATGGATCCGCTGTGTTGACAGGCACAACCGAGGGAGGCGTCTCGATTTCCCAGCCCTTGTTGCGCACGAGCAGGAACTCAAGCACTCTGCTTGGTACTTCGATTATAGTTCCATGCCTTTGCCCTTCGACCACCTCGACCTCCGAGCTCACATCTCGCCATGATGTCCAGTCCTTTGTTGCTCGCGCACCGTAGCGATTTTGCCCATAATAATCGAAATACAGAAGTTTCTCATTGTTGACCTTAACCAGTGCCGGTCCTTCGGCCCGCTCGGTGACAATCGGCGGCTTCTGCAGGGTCCATGGCCCATGTGGATCGCTCGCTGTCAGGATGTGAATCGGACCCCACTCACCTGTACTTTGTTTATCACCTTCCTTAATGACAGCAATATACTGATTACCATCCTTCGTGATTGTTGTATCAATATGGTCGAATCCAGGATCAATTAATACTTGCGGTTTACTGAAATTCCTGAAGTTCTGTGTTGTCACATAATAAGTGCGGTTGTTCATGCGTACATCGGATTCTGTTTCGCTGAATCTTCCGTCCACACTCGATGACCAGGTTATCATGTATTCCCTTCGCGTGTCATCGTAGAAAATCTCGGGCGCCCAGCAGTTGCGTGTACCGTTCACGTCTTCCATGAACGGCAGGTAACGGGGAATAGACCAGTGTACGAAATCCTGCGTCGAAGCATAGCCAATACCCTTGTCGCTCCAGCCTGTCGTCCAGACCATTTGATAATCGCTGCTGTCCTGACGTCCCTGTCCTCGCAGAACAAATGGATCGCGCATCAAGCCGCTGCCGACTTTCGAAACGAGGAATACACCGTGCAGTTCATTCCATTTCCTCGCGTCGGTGCTCCATGACATGTGCAGACCGCCGCCATCGCCGCCAAACGAGGTGAACAGATATACATTCTCCGGCAAATCAGGCAGTTGGATTTGCCCTCGCGCTGCCGGTACAATAATGATGAGGCACATTAGACAAATAATCATAACTAAAATGGTTTGATTTCTTTTTGATTGATTGCTTTTCATAGTACATTCATACTCCAAAAATATCTTGAGAAGACTGTGATTATTCAGTGATCTATATTGTTTATAACAGAATTTTCACATTTTTGCAAAAGTTCAATTAATTTTTACGTACTCAAATCGGGTGACACCTTACTAATATTTATAGGAATATATATAATAGTTGTTAGTTTTTAGTGTTTGGAAATTTTTTCTCTGTGTTCTCTGTAAGCTCTGCGGCTTTTGATTAGTCGATAGTCGTTGGTCAATAGTGAATGGTTTTTTATTTGTGTTTTTTGTGGATTTTTGCGGCTGAATAATTAGAAACAGCATGGGCTGAAGCCCATCCTCCAAATCTTTTTAAGTATCAGTGTTAATCCTGTGTCAATCCGTGTCAGAAAAAACCGTGTTAATTTATGCCATAGGTATCAGTGTCTGAAAATATTTTGGTTGCGACTACGCCGCACTGTGTCTATTTGCGGTTTATTTTTTTAGTAAAAAAACGGCTTCCCGCCTGCGAATCTGCGAAGTATCTTTTACTGCTTGTAAGTATTTATAACCGGAATACTTATAAAAAAACTGGGGAATAGGGACTCGAACCCCAACTAACTGATCCAGAGTCAGTTGTGCTACCATTACACTATTCCCCAAAAACCAATTTTATTTGCAACACTTTATATGGCTGAATCGCATTTTGCAAGAAAATTCATGTTAAATGCAATGATTTTATTTTTAAGGCGGGAAATAAGATTCGTCAGAGTCTCAAAAAATGATATTAATCAGGTCTTTCGGCTCAATTCTGAAGTTCGAGCCTTTCCCCTCGAAAAAGCCATGCAATTCGATAAAATGGATGTTCAGGTCCGACCACTTAATAACTTGTGATTCGCGGCTGGCGGCTCGCGGCCCGGTAAATTTGACGTACGTAACTCTTTTTGCGAATCTGCCTGTGTGCGGCCACGGACAAACTATAAATCCTTTGGCTTCATCGACTCTTGCCAGCAGCTTTTGGTCAATCTCCGTCCAGTTGCCCAAAAGCGAAATCGCTTTATCGGTAATATCCCTCATACGAGCGGCTATTTGTTCTTTGGTAAATCCTGATTTAGATACTACCGCCAAATCATTTTCTATGATTTCAGAGACACTTCGAGCGTCTTCGCCCAGAAAGCCGTCGGCAGCCAATTTTGATGACCTCAAAATATCTTCAAGCCGTTTTGTCTGAGGTGATTCCTTCATAAAAAACCTTCACATAAAAGTTATAAGTGCCTAAAATTATATTTGAATTTTTTTAGTTCACTTTAGGCACTTTAGTACACTTTCGATTTACGCAAATTTATCGTAAAATATTTTTTCTTCTTTCATTCCGAGTTCTTTCAGGACTTTAATAGAAGCGTTTATCAAGCCCGGACTGCCGCACAGGCAGCCTTCGGTATCGGCTAAATTTTTATTATTTCTCGCGGCAGCTTCCGTAACAAGGCCGGTTTCGCCGTTCCATTTTTCGTTTTCATCGGGTTTGTACACAACGGGAACGAATTTGAAGTTCGGCAATTCTTGTTCAAATTGCTTCATCTCATCCAGCAGGAAAAGTTCTTTGGTCTTATTTGCGCCGAAGTAGAAAGTTGTTTTCCGTCTGCTGCCGGTATTTTTCATATGATAGAGCATACTCACAAACGGCGCTATTCCTGAGCCTCCTGCAATCCAAATCATTTCAGCGTCTGTATCTGTCAATCGAAACTGGCCGTAAGGTCCGTTCATTTTAGCTTCATCTCCGACCTTGAGATAGTTGAAGCAATATGTCGTGCAGATTCCGCCCGGCACAAGACGGATAATAAAATCGATAATACTTTTATCCGCCGGGTCGGAAGCAATCGAATATGCCCTGTACACATCCTCTTTGCTCTTTTCGTAAGCCGGAGCCAAGAGCTGCATAAACTGTCCCGGTATATATTTTATATCCGAAGGTTCGACGAGCCTGAATCGGAACAGTTTTATATCATGTATTAAATCCCTGATTTCTTCACATTTGCAGTTGTACTGCTTTATGTTGAAAAGTTCTTCCGGAATTTCGATTTTCAGGTCTTTTCTGACCTTGACCTGGCAGGACAGGCGGAAGCTGGTTTTGATTTCTTCCTGGCTTAGATAAGGTTCTTCGGTCGGCAGCAGGGGGCCTGCGCCATCGAGGACTTTTACTTTGCACAGGCCGCAGGTGCCTTTTCCGCCGCATGCGCTGGGGATGAATATTTTTTGACTTGCGAGCGCCGAAAGCAGGCTGCTTCCCCCTTCGACAGTGACATTCTTTTCTTTATTGATTGTCAGGGTGCACTGGCCGTAGTTAGCGAAGAAATACTCGGCAATTACTAAAAGCAGCGCAAGAGCCGCAGCTATCGCGGAAATAATCAGAACCGAAATTAATAATGTCACTATCAATTCTTATCTTCCTGCAAGAACACCTGTAAATCCGATGAAAGCGAGAGCCATTATGCCGACAATTATTAAAGTTATTCCCGCTCCCTGCAGTCCTTTGGGGATGGCGTCATTATGGAGTCTGCTCCTGATATTTGCCATAAGGACAATAGCCATGAACCATCCTGTTCCGCTTCCGAGACCGTAGCCGACTGTAACTATGAAGCCGTAATCGCGTATTACCATGAACAGTGCGGCGCCCAATATTGCGCAATTAACCGTTATCAAAGGTAAAAACACACCGAGGCGCTGATATAGCGACGGCGACAGCCTGTCTATCGCCATTTCCACGAACTGAACGAAAGCGGCGATGACAATAATGAACATGATAAAACGGAAAAATTCCAAATGGAACGGCACGAGAACATAATGATAGACCAGCCAGTTCAATGCGCAGGTGCAAGTCATAACAAAAATAACAGCCGCCCCGAGTCCTATGGCGGATTTTATCTCACGCGAACTGCCGATAAATGGACATAAGCCGAGAAAATAAGTCAGCAGAATATTCTGCGTGAAAATCGCTGATATGCAAACAATTAAGGCATGATAAAATTCAGACGTAAGATTCATTTTTTCTTATCCTCCTGTGACATCTGAACCGTGCGAAAAGTCCAGACCACAATAGCAAGAACGAAAAACGCGCCCGGCGGCATAACCATTATTGTCCATTTGTCCCAGTATTGACCGCTGAAATACGGCACACCGAAACCGAGAAATGTCCCCATTCCGAGCACTTCACGGAACGTTGCGATAATCAGCAGAATGAAGGAATAGCCGAGAGCGTTAAAAATGGCATCGAGCATTGCCCTGGCGGGCGGATTTGAAATTGCGCATGCCTCACATCTTCCCATTACGATGCAGTTCGTGATAATCAAGCCGACATAGGGACCGAGGTTTTCAGACATCTGCGGCCAGTACGCCTTCAAGATAACATCGATGATGATAACATAAAATGCGATAATGAGCGTTTCAATCATCATGCGGATATTACGCGGCGTGAAATCTCTTAAAATCGAGACTGTCAGTGCGCTTAGTGACACTGTGAAAACAAGTGCGGCACACATTACTATCGTATTCAAAACAAGGTTAGTAACAGCAAGCGTGCTGCATATGCCGAGAACCTGCACGAAAATGGGATTGTTTTTCCATAGTCCTTCATAAGCAAGCTGTTTTATTTGTCTGTTTGTCATAATTAATTCTCAACTTTTTCAAGCCACTGTATCAAATTATCATTAATAATTTTTTCCAGCCTTGTGCTTGTTTGTGTTGCGCCTGTTACCGCGTGAACCTGTCCATCCTGCAGCTCTTCTCCGGCTCTTCTGAAAGCGATTGGTTTATCCTGTGCTGACATTTTCAGATTTTCAAACTGGTCTGTAAATTCTTTTTTCGCAACTTCAGCGCCCAATCCCGGCGTCTCTGTCTGCTCATATATGACAATACCTGTTATTGTTTTTTTATCAGCTTCGATTCCAATAACTGCTTTAATTTTTGCCCAGAAGCCTTGCCCCTCAATCGGCAGGGCATAAGCTTCGATAGTTCCGTTTTTTCTTAATGTATAAGCGCCTGCCGTCTTGTCTGTCGGCTTATCTATCTCCTGCTGGAATTTTTTATGCAGCTCTACGAAAGACAAATCAGGCTCGAACATGCCGGGCAAAACTTTCAGTACTGCAATCTCGAACGTTCGTTCCATGTTTGCCTGGACTCTTTCGCGTGTATATTGAGAAAATCCAATCACGGCGGTACTGACAATCGCAGTAATTACGAACATATACATTACCGGAAACCATCGTTTTTCTTTCATGCTGCAATCTCCGGCTGTTTGTTTTTCTTTTCTTTGAAATAGCGAACGATATTATCCAGAGTCGGCGCGAACATGTTGCCGATTAGAATCGAAAACATCAGGCCGCCGTTGAAGATTGAAAAGTTTCTGATGACGACCGTGCAAACGGCGATAATAATTCCATAGAATATTTTTGCAGGCTCTGTTCGCGGCGCACTGACCGGATCTGTTGCCATGAAAAATGCGCCGAACAGAAATCCCCCGCCGAGCACTGCATTCCATGCCTGCGGCACAGGCTCGACACCTGACCAGTATAGTATCTGATTTAAAACTGCATACGCCGCAATAAGAGAAATAATTATCGTTCTGCTCGCAGTTTTAGTAACGAAAAGATACATACCCCCGATTAAAATCAAAAAAGCGCTTGTTACTCCCATTGTGCCGCTTATCCTGCCTGTGACTAATCCTCTAAGCAATGCTGATTTTTTCAATTTAACTGTATTACCTTCAGTAATATCAAAAGGTATTTTGCCGGTAGAATCTTCATCGGAACTTAAAACAAGTTTGCCTGCTTTGATATTAGCCATCGGTGTTGCGCCTGTTATGGCATCGGGACTATCAGCAGTAGTCCATTTGCCCAGAGCACCCCCGAAACCGTCAGCGGGCGGCGACCAGGTCGCTGTCATCGCAATGGGAAAACATATATAAACAAAGCATCTGCCTGCCAAAGCAGGATTAAAAATATTTTTACCAAAACCTCCGAAGACTTCCTTTGTGAACATCACTGCGAATATGACACCTATCGTAAGTACATGAAAACCGACAGTTGGCGGCATGATAAGAGCGAAAATTGTTGTCGTGACAAAAACAGCTTCAGTCACAGGTTTGCTGCGAGAGCGTGCGAAGATTAATTCTGTAAAAAATCCGACCATGCCCGCCCAGATAATAATCGCAAGGCTTCTCCATCCGAAGAAATAAATACTTCCGGCGATACAGGGCAGCAGGGCGAGTAAAACGCGTCTTATTATTACCTGTTTTTGTAACAGTTTGTGTGCTGCCTTTTCCTGTTTCACAGCTATTCAATCCTTTGTTAATAGTTAATGAAGCTCTTCATAACAGTGTTCCTTCTCAATATTTTAAGAAAATATAACACATGCCGCAGGAAATGTAAAGCATAACGATTTGTTTTATAAGAATTGTGATTTCCAGTTGTCTTACTGTGCTTTTTGATTACGAAAGCAGGCGAGAGCGATTTTTATTTTATTAAAGGTTATTTGACCGGCAGTAATCTATGATAGTTTTAAGGACTTGTTTTCCATATTATCTGCATTTTGTTTCTCCCACTCCTTTAACATTCAGCAGGTTTTCGATGGTAGAAGGTCGTTTCTTGGCCATATCCCTGAGCGTTGCGTCACTGAAGATGATGAAAGGAGGTACTCTCTTTTCTTTTGCGATGGCGGCTCTTAATTTACGTAAGGTCTCGAATAAGCCGCTATCTACGCCTTCCCATGAATCTGAGGCTGCTTTCGAGATTTTCATGGCTTTTTCAGCGGGTTTCAGCAGGCGGGGCGTCTCTTTGTTTTTCAAAACAGCCCAGCCTTTAGCGGTCACGTTCAGAACGTTATATTCGCCTGTTTTTTCAATATAATCCTGACCTGCAAGCTGCTCGATCCAGTCATGGACAGTATGTTTTGGAAAATCTTTCAGCAGGCCGTAGGTGCTCAGCTTGTCGTGATTATTTTGCATTATTCGCTTGTCCTGCGAACCTGTAAGTACCGAGGCTGTATAATCACCTCCGAATCGCTGGTCAAGCCGGAGAATGCAGGAAATGATTTTCTGGGATATTATCAATGAATCATCGACATAATCAAGTCCCCCGAGGCATATATCACAGGCTTTGCAGTTATCCTTATTGAGGTTCTGGCCGAAATATCGCAGAATTGCCTTGTGCCTGCAGGTACTTCCTGTACAGTAACTGTACATTCCGTTGAGCTGAATTAAGGCAATTTCAAGAGCTTCGGGCGGCATGTCACGCATGAGATTTTTCCATGTGCCGTAATCTCCGCCGGAATAGAACAGGCAGCATTCGGCTTCGAGCCCGTCGCGTCCTGCCCGCCCGCTTTCCTGCTGGTAATGTTCGAGCGACTTTGGCATTCCTGTATGAATTACATATCTTACATTCGATTTATCAATGCCCATCCCGAAAGCTATTGTAGCGACAATAGTGTTTATCTTTTCCCCGATGAATGCGTCCTGGTTAGCCTTTTTGTCTTTGTCACTCATACCTGCATGATAGGGGGCTGTTCGGTAACCTCTGCTGTTCAGTTCGGCAGACAGGCTTTCGACATCCCTGCGTCTAATACAGTAAATAATTCCAGATTCATTTTTATGGCGATCGATAACGCTGCAAACCTGTCTTGTTATATTATTTTTTTGCTGAACTTTGTAAATAAGATTCGGCCTGTCGAACGAGCCGACAAGTATTTGCGGATTTGACAGCCGCAATTGCTCCGCTATGTCGTTACGTACCTGCTCGGTTGCAGTAGCGGTATAAGCGCCGATGGTAACTTTGGGGAAAATATCCTTTAATTGCCCGAGCTGGCGGTATTCAGGTCTGAAATCGTGTCCCCACATACTGACGCAGTGCGCTTCGTCAATGGCAATGAAAGAGGGATTGACCTTGCGCAAAATTTCGATAAAGCTGTCTGTAACGAGCCTTTCCGGGGATAAATAAAGCAGCTTAATTGTTTTTTTATGTATGCCTGCGAAGACCAGCTTTTGCTCATCGAACGACAGCGAGCTGTCGATGCGTGCTGCCGGAACGCCGCATTCTGTAAGGGCGTCAACCTGGTCTTTCATCAGCGAAATGAGCGGCGATACGACTACCGCAAGACCGGGCATTGTTAAAGCAGGGGCTTGAAAGCAAAGCGATTTACCCCCGCCTGTCGGAAGGACTACTATCGAATCTCTTCTCCGGCTGATACATTCCATCGCCTCCTGCTGCAAAGGCAAAAATTCTGTATAGCCCCAGTATTTATTTATCGCCTTTTTAATATTTTCCATAATCTGAGTATATTAAAATGAATTGACTTCAACTTCAAGAAGATTTACTGTATAATAATAAATACAAGACAATAATATTGCTAAGAAGCGATCACCGAAGAAATGAGAATTGCTGCATATGCACGATGCGTACTATAGTTATGACCAAACCTAAATGTTATGATACTCAAACTGACTGATTTCTTCTTTTATCATGCTGAACAACGTGAAGCATCTGGCTCTCGAATAAGAAGTTACGAACGATACATATTTTATATTCGCAGTCCAGATCCTTCGTT